>NZ_AP024564.1 GCF_018409545.1 Allochromatium tepidum
AATTCGGCTGAATCCATTCCCGGCAAAAAAAAGACGATGGGTCGATAGGCGACCGCTGGAATCGTCTTTCCTTCCTTCCACAGTCCGGCCTCCAGCATGAGATCCAGTCCCACGGTGTCTTCGAGAAACAACCGCGCCTGGAAAGGATCAGCCGGCAGAAAGCCGAGCATCTTCTGGGCTTGAGCCTTGGCGATAAGGTGCCCTGGGATTCCCCGGACCTTGGTCATATAGGCGATGACCTCCGGATCCGGGGCCAGCTTGCCCACGCCGTCGCGCAGACGCTCAAGTGCTGTGTTGAGCGCTGCTTGGCGCGCCTGGTTCGCGGATGGATCCGTCGCGGGTCGACGACGCACGACGGGTGTGGCGGCCGAAACCCACTGCTCACCAGCCAAGCGCTTGAGCGCATCCCGATGCGGCATGCACCAGAGGGCCGCGGCGGCATCAATGACGTCCCCTCCCCTTCCACAAGAGAAACAACGCCATTTTTGGTCTCCTCTGTAGAGACCGAGCTTGTTGCTGTCCATCCGGCCTGCGCCGCAGCATGGACAGAAATCCGAACGCAGAAATCCGCCTACTTTGCGGAACTGCGCTCCGTGTTCCTCCAAAAAGACTTGCAGAGAAACGGAGGATTTGACGTTTTCAATCAGGTAATTCATGGACGACTCCTTCAAATGGCCCGGCGGAATGGCGGGCTTCAGGAGGAGTTGCGAGGCAGGAAAAGGCGGGGGTGCGGCGTTGTGGCAGACAAAAGAAAACCCACCAAACCATAGGCTTGGTGGGTTTGTGTTCGCTAGAATGGGATGTCTTGACATCCTCCCCGCCCTAAAGGACGGGGATTCCCAGGGTACGGCTCCCCGGCCGGGCGGTCCTCGCGAACCGCCTTTCCTGCTTCAATGCGGGATGACGCGTAGACCGGCTCAACCACCGCCGTTCCGCCGTCAGTGCCCGCTCCACAGGCTTTACGTCCCGGACGTCCTCCGGTAGTCCCAACTCACTCATGCACCCGTAGGGCGTCCGCGCCCTGGAGGATGGCCTGGCCTGCCGCCAGGATGTTGCGCGCCGCATTCAGATCGCGGTCATGGCGCGTGCCGCACGCCGAACAGGTCCAGTGGCGGTCGCTCAGGCGCAGCGCCCGATGCAGGTGTCCGCAGCGGCAACAGCGCTGACTGCCGCAGCGCCTGTTGTAGGATGACGCTGGAGACCTCGGCGAGCCAGGCGGTGTCCGGGGCTTGCTTCAGGACTTTCAGTTGCCCGGCGAGGTCTTTGTAGTAGAGGCGCCGGCCGTGCTGATAGAAGGCGTCGGTGCGCTGCTGAAGACCCCAGTTATAGATCCAACGCGCGCAGCCAAACGAGCGGGCTCGAGATCGAACCGGTCAGCGAGATCCAAAATCAGACTCGCTTTTGGTTGCAAAAGAAACCCCACCAGCAAGGCTGATGGGGCGTGTTTTTGCTAGGCGGCCAACTTTTCCAGTTCGGCCTCCCGGTCCTTGATGGCACAGAGGTAAATCTCAAGTGCTCTGGTTCCGGCGAACTGCTTCGACAGCCGCGTCCGAGCCATCGCGGCGCTCTCCATACTGGAGATGCGCTCAATGCGTTTTAGGAGCTTTTCGTGATCGTCCTGTGACGGCTCCGATACGGACGGAGACGGAATATCCTCCGCGGTCTCCCTGTGGGCCGAGACATCGGGCGATGACCCATCGGCCTCAGAGACGTCCTCCGGTGTCCGGCGCCCCATCGGCTCGCGATGGAGATTGTCCAGATCCTCGCGGGCATAGACTGCTATACCGTATCCGGTCAGCACCGCAATTCCACGGGTCAGGCAGCGCATAACCGCCCGGTTCCAGTCGTGAGTCGACGGCGACACCAGCGGTTGGTGATCCATCTTCTTGCGACCATTCTTGGTCTGAACCTCCTGGACACCCATGATGGGCAGCCACTCGGTATGGCTGTCACCCTTGTAGTGCAGATTGACGGCGACCATCCAGCCGCCCCGAACCCGTCGTGCCGGGATGTAGGACATCTCCCCCGTTTCAGGGTCGACATCCTCGAACATCTCGACCTCGAACCGGAAGTTCGGGTCGGTCAGCTTCGCGGCGGTGTAAGCCGACGCCCAGTCGACGTAAGCCGCCCCAAGCTTGTCCCCGGTTGGTGCAGGGATCTGGTCGAGATTGCTTTGAGGTGTGATCCCAAGTTCCTTGAGGAACCCGACCACGTTGTCCCCGTGCCCCGCATAGAGGCACATACCGACCCCATGGATCAGGGCGACTGCCTTGGCTCGACACCGGGATTGCGCGTCTCCGATGTCGCGAGCGGTTGCCCGCTCGGCGGCTAACGCCAAGTTGGACGGTGTCAGGACAGGCAGCCACACGCGCTGCCTGCACTCCCCGACCTGCCCTTCCACAGCGACCACCAGGCCGCCGAAGAACTCGAGGTAGGGATTCCCCTCGAACTGGACGACCGAGAGCAGAGGGCGCCCGGCCAGCGCGATGGCCGTTGGCCATGGCAGGTATTTCAGCCCGTTGGCCTCGCTAACGAGGCCCTTGACGGGTGTCTTTACGCCTTCGACGAAGTTTTTTGCCATGTCGGCTCTCCTGTTTGTGTCCCCGGCGACAGGCCGGGGCTTCTTCACAACGCCCAGTGTTCGCGACACATGGGCTCCATGTGGAATTGCCTGACAAACAAGGGCGCGAGGGGGAAGCGCAGCCGGGCCGCCCAGATCCGTTGCCGAACTTGCTTGTACAATGTAAAATGTTTGTATCGCATTTTTACCCCAAAAAACGCATGGTCAACGCACGAAAATTTGGCGGGACACTCGACACCATCGCCCTGACAGGAGTCGGACTGACCGTTCTGGGGTCGAGTCCGCTACTGGCTAATTGGTTGCCACCGCTGGTCGTAACTGGCGGTGCTGTGGTCGGAGGAGGATGGCTGGGGCTGCGCGCCTTGGATGCCTTGTTCAAACGTCCAATGCTTAAGGGATGGAAAGGCGCAACAATTTCGGATGCCCCAGTGGTGGAAGCCAAGCTGGGACGCCAGATCAAAGATGCGCTGTTGTTGGGCTATGCGGGGGATACTGGTGATCCAATCTGGATCAACAACGAAGACGCCATGCGTCACCTATACATACGCGGACAATCCGGCGTAGGTAAGACGGTGGCCGCCAGCTTGATGATGTTTCAGCAGATTCAGCGCGGAGGCGGTTTGCTGTTCATGGATGGCAAGATCGACGCTGATAACCTTGAGACGCTATATCAAATGGCCTCCTGGTGTGGACGCGAACATGATCTGGAGGTCATCAATGCTGGCGATCCGTCCAAGAGCAACACCTACAACCCGATCCTCTTCGGCGACCCGGACGAGGTATCAGCGCGCATCATCGGTCTGATACCCTCAACGGAATCCAATGCAGGAGCCGACTACTACAAACAGTCGGGCAATCAGGGCATCACGACCCTGGTGGCTGCATTACAGGCGGCGCAATTAGCGTACAACTTTATCGATCTCACGATCTTGCTGATGTCGCCGAAGGCGCTCAACTACTTAGAAAGTCAGGTGGTAAGCCAAGTTTCAGACCGGCATCCGGCGGCCCGGGCGCTCAAGATCTTTCTCGATCAGTACCGTATGGGGAAGGAGGGCGTCATCGACATGAAGAAACTCAAGGAGGTCTTTGGAGGACTGGGCGGTCGCCTCTACAGTTTCGGCACCGGGAAGTTCGGCGAGGTTATGAACACCTACTCCCCCGAAGTCCAGCTGCACCGATCCATACGCGAAAACAAAATAACCTACATTGCCTTGCCGACGATGGGTAAGGATGTGGCAGCGAACAATTTCGGCAAGATGGCCGTCGGCGATTTCCGAACCGCTGTCTCCTGGATTCAGCTGTTGGAGGTCAAAGATCGCCCCTCCCCACCCTATATGGGCTTTTTTGACGAGGCCGGATCTTACGTTTCAGCGACCTGGAGTCGCTTGTTTGAACAAGCACGGTCAGCACATATCATGCTGATGCCGGCGGTGCAAACCGATGCCAACTTTGCCGCCGTCTCTGACGAACTCGCCGAAATGATCGAGGGTAATACCTGGGTCAAGGCCTACTTCAAGCTCGGTTCGCAGGGCACGGCCGAGAGTGCCGCCGAGTTCATTGGGAAGGTCAAGCGCGTCGCGCGGTCGCTTTCTGTCAGCGACAGTCGCTCGGAAACCAGCACGCTCGTTCAGCCCTCCCCGGCACAATCTTCCGGTGATTCCAATGGTTTTTCCTACACCGAGCGCGAGGAAGAGCAGTATCGAGTCGCGCCGGATGATCTCAAGGCGTTGGGCAAAGGTGAGGCTATTATTCTTTACGGAGGCGACCGAGTTTATTCGGTCAAGATTCCGCGTTTAACCTTTGATCGTGCATTCATAGATCGCGTTGGATCAGCGCGCATCAACCATCCGCGCCCAAGCCACAGTCCCAGCGGCGCATACAAACGGGGCATTAACTTGTTTGAGCAGATCGACAGATTTCTATCTTCGACCGAGCGCGAACAAATTGATCGCGAGGCGCGAAACTGATGATGGCAGAATCAACAAACCATCGGGATCGCCATGGATTTTTTGACTCAAATTTCGAACTGGATGAATCAGATCCATCTCTTATGGATTGGGATTGGCACGCTCCTGGCGATGTGGATTTTCCCGCCACTGAGATGGATTCTGGAGAAAATCCTGTCGCCGAGTGGCACATGGATTCTGCGGATTATTTTCCAGTGGTTGATCTGGGCGATGAAGAAACTTATTCGTGCCCACCTGATCTATTTTCGGAATCTTTTGTTGCCGCGATCAAAAATATACCCGACCCTCGAAAAGAGCGAGCGAAGGAATTAAAACAAGCCAAGCTGGCCGTTGTAAGTTATCAGGATTACGACGACCCATTGCAGCAAAAACTCGTTCGCTTGATGAATCTGCGTGCACAGGCTATCCTCAACAACAAACCCGGCGCTCCGAATTTTTTACGCTGGTTCTTTTGCATGGAAAAAGATGATTACGGTCTGGATTTCGAGGTATGCGCGATCGGCCTGGGCGCAGACCCGAGCAGCGTGCGTCTGCGCTTTCAAAGTTATATGTATTTGCGCTGGATCGTGTTGAATTCACCGATCGGATTTCTGGTTGCTCCTCCGCCAGAGGAGATGCTGAGTCAGTCGACATATTATGGAGGACAGGTTGGAGCAATCATTATGCGCCATACCTGGGAATGGCCGGGAATTCCTCTCCAAAAGCTGGTGGAGGATGTGGCTAAATCGGGCTTTGGTGTCAAGTATATTTACAATTCTATTGGGGCGCTTCAGGAAAAAAAATATCTACTCGACTGGAATGATAACTGCTATGCCGTAGGTAGTCGCGGGCGACTGCTCGATCGAAATAATCCATGGAGATCGCGATTCTGATGCTGATTTCACAGGAGATTCGTAGACGGCTCAGAAGTTTTTTGGGCATCAAACCTGAGCTTCTACCGGAAATACACCCCTGCGGCAACTGTAACAGCTCGAGCAACATCGAAATACTCTATAGTGCGACTGAAGGGACATTCGCCATCACATGCCTCGTCGACGGCTGGATTACAGGAGAGCATAGCGAGCTTTTCGATGCTATCAAAGAATGGAATCAGCATCACGCGCTTTTTCTTTGTGATGATAGCCAATCCATCCACCCAAAAAAACAAAACGCGAGATTGAATTGATGTGTCGAGAAAATGACATCATGCGCGATTGGATAGACGGCAAAATCGACTCCAATCAAGCGCTTCTAAAATTAGCTCCGTTGCTTCAGAGATTGTCACTATGGGCGGCTCGTAAATACAATGTTCCTGGTCATGCAGAGGATATTGAGCAAGAACTGGCATTAGCTCTTCTGGACAAAGCCGCTAAAAAGTGGAACCCTGTGCTCAGTATTTCAAGCTACATGACAGGTTGGGCATGGCGTATTGCCTCTAGCATATCGCAATCAAAAATGCGCGAAGAAAATCTTGACGAAATTTATTCAAAAACAGAGTCGGACATTCTGTGCGACCCCACTTTGGAAGCAATCAATGCGATCCAGGATGATCAATCGATATACGCCATGATCGATAGAGAGTTCTTGCGGCGCGTCCCAGATGGCTTTTCGATAGATGGACTTGAGCGCGCACTGTCTGAGTTTCCAGATCCCGATCGAAAGCCGACTAGCGATCGGATCAAGAAGACTCGTCGCTTGACGCCAAATAAATACTTGCTGAAAATCCGGAACGCTGTCGGGATGACGCGAGCGGATATAGCTGCATCCATGGGAATTTCGCTTGGGCGCTACGCGGGTTATGAATCGGGCAAAATTCAATCTGTGCCAGAGGATATCTACGAACGTGCCAATATGGTTTATTCCAATATGGGGCATCGTACTCGATTAACGGATGAAATCGCGGATCTTCCGATGAGCGAGATCATCCAAAAATGGTGTCGCATGCTGAATTGCTCGGAAACGAAAACCGCCGAACATCTGGGTATTTCAAAGCGCACGCTGCGCCGATGGATCGAAGACGATTACAAACCACGACATAGCATCGTACTTCGGCACCATATCAAAGTAGAATCCTTATCCCTTCAACTAACCCGGCCTGAAGGCCGGAGCTTGAAAGAGCTAGGTTGATGCTTCAGCCCTTTTAAGGTGCAAAAATACAACATTTATAATCAATAAGTTGCAGAGCACGACCTGACTCAGTTAGCGCAATGCGCGCCCTATTGATGCTGTAAGTCGCTGAAAGATTTGCAACTTTTTCGAACACTTTATGAGCACCTTAAAAGGGCTGGTTGATGCTTCAAGGAATATCATTCCGATCGATTTATGATGCACTTCGTCATTGGTTCCCGCCTGACATGCAAGAACTCGGCGAGTGATGATGGTTTCGGAAGCTCAAGTCTCGTCCATGCATCTCTCGCTGGATTACGCCGTCGGCGACTGGTGCCGGCATATCCGTCAGGCATCACCTTGCCGTGTGATCGATCGCCAAGACGTGTGGGGCGAGGTCGCCTACCGCGTCTGGCTGCCGGCCAAGGACGCGGTGGTGCGCGCCCGTGGGGTGGACCTTGCTGCGCTGGAGAGCGTGCGCCCGAGCGTCGAGCAGATCCTGCACACCACGGCGGCGGCCAAGTTGTCACCCGGCTGCAGGCGGTGGCCTGGCAGGCACGACATGGCTCGCAGCAGCGCCTCTACGAGGCGGTGACCGACTATGTGCGCGCCGAGGTGCCCAAAGGCAAGAAGGCCGGTGTGCATGTCGGGCGTGTGGCGGTGCGCCGAACCGGATCGTTCAACATCCAAACCCAGGGCGGAACCGTCCAGGGGATCTCCTACCGCCATTGCCGTCTCCTTCAGCGTGCCGACGGCTATGGTTATTCATTTCAACCCAAACCAAATACGGAGGAAGCGAGACGGGCGGCCTGACGGCGCTACGCGCCGCGCGCTGTCCCTCCCCGTTCTGAAGGACGGGGTTTCTCGCGCAAGACTGATGAAGAAACCGCAGGTCGCCAGAAGTCCATTTATACCCTGGAATAGCCCGCCTCTACGTGTCGATGACTCGGTCGATGAAGCTCAAATAAAGGGCTTTCACTCTACTGCACTAAGAGGTAGCTACAGCACGAAAAATCTGTCTGAAAGAGCATTAGAGCTAGTAAAAATACGAAAAAAATTGGGAATGACGCAGGCGGATTTTGCCATGTCTATCGGCCTGGAAAAAGACAAGATCGTCAATATCGAAAACGGAAGAGTCCGGAATATTCCAGATGAAATTTTGGATGAAGCCCGAAAAGTTATGGAGGGGGCTTATTACGGACGAGTCAAACCGTTAGCCGATCTTCAAAATCTATCTATGCCCGAGATCTTGGATCGCTGGTGGGCTATGATGGGCGTCGATAACGATGAGGAAGGGGCGATCCTTCTGGGGGTCTGTGGACTGACCGTCGAGCGTTGGCGGACGCAACCCAGTCGCCCGGCGGCACGCGATATCCTGCGCTACGATCTGATCGCGCGCAAGATTGCCGAAAAATTGACATCCTCCCCGCCCTAAAGGACGGGGATTCCCAGGGTACGGCTCCCCGGCCGGGCGGTCCTCGCGAACCGCCTTTCCTGCTTCAATGCGGGATGACGCGTAGATCGGCTCAACCACCGCCGTTCCGCCGTCAGCGCCCGCTCCACAGGCTTTACGTCCCGGACGTCCTCCGGTAGTCCCAACTCACTCATGCACCCGCAGGGCGTCCGCGCCCTGGAGGATGGCCTGGCCTGCCGCCAGGATGTTGCGCGCCGCATTCAGATCGCGGTCATGGCGCGTGCCGCACGCCGAACAGGTCCAGCGGCGGTCGCTCAGGCGCAGCGCCCGATGCAGGTGGCTTGCATCCCTAGAATCAGGCATCGCAGGAATTATTCTGGTCGACGACAGAGAAACACGCTTCCAGTAACGACATCAAATTCATTCTGGTTTCCGAATCGAGATTTTCGGTGAGCCCCCAGACCCCAACTGCTGCGAGAATGATTTCGCAGGGGGACTCGGAGTTGATAGGGTTTCTCAAAGCGTTCAGCACCAAGTGCTGAACGTGGCTTGCTTCGTAGATGATTTGCTGCTTTCCAGCGGCGTGTTCCAGAGCATCAAGGCCGATCTCCAGCGCCACCCCACCACTACCATTGAGATCCACGTAATTCGATAGTGCCTCTTTCAGCTCATCGATCGTGCTGGGAGTCGCCTCGGTCTCCCATGCCGGTAGGGCCTCGAACGGTAGCGACTCGAATACAGGGCTAAAATCGGAAACAGCGGGAGTGAAGTGAGTGGGTGCCATGATGAAATCCTTGTGTTGTGCCAGTTGTGCAATATTCGCCTTGTCTCCTGCCGCCAGGATGTTGCGCGCCGCGTCTACCCACGGCTAAAGCCGGGGGCTTCCGGGGGGCTTCTCGCGCCAATCTGGTGAGATTTTTATGTTTTTTAAGAAAAATTAATACAGTTTGTCACCGTTTTTTGTGTGACACAGTTCATATTTTTGCATTTTTTAGACAAGGGCGTTCAAAAAACCCCAACACTCAATGAGTGCTGGGGTGTTGCGGGTCGTGTTTAGTGACGCAGCAGCGCCTTCTGGGCCATCTGAAAGATGGCCTCGCGAAGCCCGTTCACGTCATGTATGACCCTGTAGTCTTCAAAGATTTTCTGCATGAATGCCCCCGTATCGGGGCCAATGCCGATGCCCAACACGATCATCCCGTCCTGGCGCATCCGTTTCACCAAGGCACGGGAGTTTGAGGTCCCGTCGTCCGGCATACCATCAGTCATCACGATCATGACCTTTTTCTCCTCCTTCTGATTGAGGAGTATCCCGCTGACCGAAACCAGTGCTTCGGCCAGTGGCGTCCCACCCCCATTGGGGATATGGAACCGCTGCCGGGCGCTACTCAGGCGCTCTCCATGACGCAGCACGGAAAGCAGGCGTCCGTTGTGGAACGCCGAAACCCCCAGATTCACTCGTGGAAGCACATCAACAGCCTCAGCAATGGCCAACGCACTTGTGTCGGCTTCCTGGATCTGTCCGTCCGTCATCGATCCGGAGGCATCTACCAGGATGTGCATCGCAGCAGCAATCGTGCGTGCCTCCTCCTGAGCACGAAAAACGCGCCCATCCCCAATCGCTGTCCGTGCCAGACGTGATGCCATCAAACGTCGACCGTCCATCCGAGCACGCGGACGAACCCGCGCCTCCCCTTCTAGCAGCGTGCGTAGCCGCTGACGCAATGGCCCGCTTAATGCCCTAGCCACCTCCAGATTGGCATACTGCCCCTTCCCGTTCCAGAAGCGCTCCCAAGGAAGCGCCGATACGGTAGGGGCGGCGCAACCGCCGGCTTCCATAGCCAGAGCCCGACCGAGGCGATCCCCCAGGTCTGTTGCCAGATCATCCGATACGTTATTCGCACCGGCTCCCTTCGCCGCCAGTTTCCTCAGTGTCGCGCGTTGGTCCTGTTCTGACGGTGTGCTCCCCCCCCCCGAACTGGCCCCCTGCTGTTGCCCGACGTCGGTTTGTTGCGTCGAGCTTGCGTCGCCGGACTGGTTTCCATCCATCGAGGCGTCATCCGGCCGGCCTGAGCCATCGCAAGACGCCCCATCCGTGGCGGATGAAGCGTCCGTCCCCTGTCCATTGTTTTGATCTCCGGTCCTCGGCCGAGGCTCCGGTTGTTGCGGTTGGCTTTCGGCCTGAATTAGATCCAGGACTGCCTGGGCCATCCGCGCCGTGTCCTCTGTTGCCTCTTTTCCGGGCCGCAGATACGGCAAACCCCCCAACAACGCTTCCAGCTTGCGCCGGAATGTCTCAGGGAAGGTCGCCTCAAAGACGCTCTGCGCCTGGCGATCCACGGTGGCCAACGCCACTTGTTTCAGTACCCGATGTCGCCGACTGATCAACAGCCAACTGGTCAGCACAACCTCGGGTTCGTCGCCCAGAACCGGTGCGGCAAACGCTGCCGGATCTTCCTGAAATAAGTGACCAACCAAGTCGGACAGCACCCGGGCCATGCCCGGAAACTCGGCGATCAAGGCTCGCTCGATGCGAACATCCTCCAGGATATTGAGGATGTGCTTGGCCAGCGGTCCCTGCCGCGCAAACACCTGAAACACGCCCATGTCGGTGTTTCGGATATGGCTGGCCTCATGCCCGCCCTAACCATAGGCCTTGGCGCGCAATGACGGCGAACCGTCGATCGGCAGCGCCGGGATTCGGATGGTGTGACCATCCGTCGAGGCTTCATATCCACCAATGTGGATCTCAACCCCGAGCTTCCCCGCCAGCGTCTTGACGACGATAGGCAGGGCTTGTTCAACGACATTCATCCCAGTCATGGTAATCGCCTCAAAAAAAGTGCCCGGCGGGATGCCGTGGCTTCGGGTGTGGCTTGACGCTATGCCAAGCTCCAAGAGAAGTTGTGGGGCAGAAAAAGTCGTTGCTGATTCCGATACTTGTGGCGGATCGCTGGAAGATTTCTCGCCGGATATCGGCACACTGGATAAAGGCGGATCGGTCGAGCGGGCTGGCCTTCGCGCACGTCGTGACGGACTTTTTTTGTCCCGCAACTCCTCTCGAAGTTCTCGCATCCCGCGAGGACATTCTGGAGAAGTCTATGAAAAGTGTGATGACAGCAGCGATCCTTGGCGCATTTTATTGGGGTGCCGGCCAACTGGGGTTCTCAGTTGGCGATGACCTCGGTGATCGCATCACCGATCGGTTAAATGAAAGAGCAGCGATGATCGACGAGTATTCTCGTTAATCATCGCGCCTCTCCCCGATATCCGGGTCGCCGCACGGCTTCCCCGGACGTTCCGACGTCAGCACCGCCTTGCGGTCCGCTGACTTGAGTCTGCGGTGCGCCATGCGCCTCCAGACATCTCCCTAAACCCCTTTCAGCCTTGCTGTTAGGGGTTTTTCTTGCCCCGCAACTCCTCGTGGAGCTTGGCATAGCGTCAAGCCACACCCGAAGCCACGGCATCCCGCCGGGCACTTTTCTGAGGAAAGACCATGCAAACACAAATCGAACTGTCAGTGTTCGTGCCCGGTGCCCAGGGCACCGTTATGGGCTTCGCGCCCGGACATGAACTGTCATCATTCGTCCCCAAGCCGACGACGGGGTATCAATTCCCCAAGACGGCACTCCGGGATATGTTTACCTTTCTTGGGTGCTCCGACGGTGATGGCCTGTTCCTCAGCGGCCCAACAGGCTGCGGAAAGACCAGCCTGATCCTTGAGGTCGCGGCCCGGCTTAACTGGCCGGTTCGGCGGGTCAATGGACACGCACGGCTAGAGCTTCACGAGCTCATCGGGAGCATGAGCCTGGCACCCGTCCAGGGAGGAGGCACGGCGACGCGCTTCCAGCACGGACCACTGGCCATGGCTATGCGTGAGGGTTCGATCTTCATCTTGGATGAGATCGATCTCATCGATCCGGCGATCTCAGCCGGACTCAACGCAATACTGGAGGGAAATCCTCTGGTGATCGCCGAGAATGGCGGCGAGGTCATTCATCCACACCCGAACTTCCGGTTCATCGCGACCGGAAACACGGCGGGGCTCGGGGACGATACCGGCGCTTATGCGGGGACAGTGACCCAAAATCTGGCCTACATGGACCGTTTTTGGGTCGTCCAGGTGGGCTACCCGACTCAAGACGTCGAGGAGCAGATCCTTGAAGCCCGGTTTTCAGGACTCTTGGACCGGCGTATCGCAACGTCGATGGTTCGCGTGGCCAACGCGGTTCGTGAGCAATTCATCGGAACGGGAAACGCCGAAGCGACCCTCTCGATTACGTTCTCCACGAGAACCCTGATTCGGTGGGCGCAGATCTTGCTGCATATATCTCGATCGCCGATCGATGGCAGCAAGCTGGAGTACGGCTTGGATCGCGCACTGACGATGCGGGCAAGACCGCATGAGAGAGAGGCGATCATCCACATCTGTCGGTCGATCTTCGGATCGCTGTGGACCTGATCACCGCTGACCCGGTGCGCGACAAGCCCCGCCGTTCAGGGCGGGGAAGGATAACGCGGACGGCGGAGCCGTCCTATAGTTCCATTGTCGGCGATAACCACGCCGACCTACGGCAGGACATGCCGGAAGTTACGCCTGTGGAGATACGAGCAGCGGTTGCGCACTCGGCCCAGGAACCCCCCCGAAGCGACTCAGGGGCGGCTCAATGCCGCGCCTCGTCGCCGTAGGAATCTCCGGCCTTCAGGCCGGGGAGGATGTCAACACCCGACCCCATCAGTCCTTGGCTGATGGGGTTTTTTCTTGCCCCGCAACTCCTCGTGGAGCTTGGCATAGCGTCAAGCCACACCCGAAGCCACGGCATCCCGCCGGGCATGTTTTACGAGGAAAAAGTCATGACCGACATCACAGTTTTGAGAAAACTCAACGTTGTGTCCATCGACATCTCCAGTTGGTCCGGCGGGGCTAACCTGAAGAAGGAGGACATCGGGGTCGACATACCCGACAGGGCCTTCAGTTTGGGTCGGAAGTACCTCATAGCGCCTGAGAGGATCTCGCCGTTTTCGACGATCCGTCGGCGGGCGCGCGAGCGTTGCTTGAAGGTGGGCACTCGATTCGTTGGAGGTTTTGCCATCCCGGCCGAACCAGAGGTGATGGAGGCGCTTACCTCCGATTTGGAGGAAATGCGCCTGGAGTTTGAGTCCAGGAAAGCTCAGCTACTGCGTGAGTTTTTTCACGCAGTCGATGAGTGGGTTGAGGAACCTGAAGTAGCCCCGTATGAAGAGCTCATCCGGGCGTCGCTTCCCAGCCTTCGCTCGATCGAGCGGCGGATTCAGTTCCGCTACTCAATCTTTCAAATCGGGGCCGCTGAGTCGGCTCCCGTTGAGCCACTTGAGGCCGAAGTCTCGGCACTGAGGACAAACCTCTTCACTGAGGTGGCCGAGGACGCCGGGCAACTTTACAAGTCCTTTGTAGAAAGGAATCTTCGTGAGGGACTTGAGAAGCTGGATTGGAACTTCGGTTCCAGAAAAACCCTTCATGCGCTGACCAATCTCCGCAACAAGCTCAAGGGGCTGGAGTTCCTTGATCCGAGGATCCCACCGGTCGTCGATGAAATCGATCGCACGGTGAAGAGCCTGCCGGAACAGGGAAAACTTGAGGGAGCCGCGATGCGCAACCTCTGCTCGTTGTTGATCATCCTCTCGGATGATCAGCGGATGCTCCAGCTTGGAGAAGGGCTGCTGAACGTAAGCGCCGTCGTCCAGGAGGAGTTCGGCAATTTGTTACAGCGACAGGCAGAAGAGGTCAAGACGCCGACAGCGTCTGAGACCACGCCTTCAAACGAGGAGGAGAATGAGTTCCCGGATGTCATCTGGGAAGAAGCCGACATGCAGTCGGCACCTCCGGTGATGCCGACGCTCGACGTGTCGAGCTTCACCCTCGACTTCTAACCTAACCCCGACCACGGTCTCCCTTTGGGAGCCGGGGTTTCCTTTGTGTCCGGCAATTCCTGTTGAAGCCGAAGCCTATTGCTGAGGCATTGAGAGGAACGTGTGATGAAACACAAGCCGCAAGCGACCGAAGGTCGCGCCCGCTTCACTGTGCTCGAGCGCAGCCGGCGTGCCGTGCTGGCCATGAAGCGCCGCCAGCTGGCCATACGCATCGGCCAGATCGCGGTGTTCGCAGCCCTCATAGCGCTGCTCGTCGTAGCCGTTGCCGGCTACATAGCCGCTCCGGATCCATTCTATGGGCCGTAGCGGCTGATCTCCACCCGCCCCCAATGGCCTTGCTGTTGGGGGCTCTTTCTTTTGTGCGCGCAAAAAAATGCCCGCTCAGCGCGGGCAAATCAAAGGCCAGAAAGAAAGAGGCTGAGCCTAAGCGGAAAGGGACAGTGCGATCGCTTGCGCTTGCCGTGCAGCCTCCATCGCTGCGGCCCGCGCCCGTTCTTGCTGGACGTGGTTTGCCCAACGGATACGGATGGCCTTGACCCAATCCGGCAAGGTCTCAAATTGAAAATCCCTGGAGGGAACGGCTTTGCGCACATGGTTGCTGCGAATCGCTGCAACCGATTCCCCGTTGTCGGGGCGCTTGGCGGACATTACGATACCTGTCACAAAGACCGCCATGCCGACTGTGACTACCTTTCGGTAAGAGGGAGCGTGCTTACCGGCAATCTCGACTGGAATCAGGAGTTGTGGACTTTCAGCTTGGCGAAGCATGAAGATCAAGCGATCCCGCTCATGATCTTGGTCCCGAACCAGCATGGGGGCACCGTCGACGAAACCAGCGAGTTCGATCGTGTTACTGACGGGGGTAAATGTCTCTGGAAGCTCAAAACTTTCAAAAGCTCCGTCGTTTCCTGAAAGATCCAATTGTGAAAAATCCCCTGTAGTCCGCATATCGAGCAGCGTGGGGCGGTCGATCATTTTGGCAACCAATCGGGCGTGGCGACCTGCTTTGACATCATCGTCATCATCACCTTTGATGCCGGAGTAGACGTGGCAGATCAGCTTGACATTATCTGCGACTTTGAAGTCATCCGGTATCCGATCTCCCCGCTCCAGGTGGATAGGAATCAGTTTGCTCTCATCGGCTGATCGAGTGATCTTGATGATTTTTTTTTCGTGATCGATTTCATGGATTTTACCCACAAGCCAGGCAACGTTGCGGCAACCGGCCACATAGGCATACTTGTGGGGCTTATCGGCTTCGTGTAACGGAATCACACGTATTCTCCTAAGCGTTTATGGATGACAAATTTCCGCCCAAGGTGGACTGCCGCCGGGCGTAGGTGGCAAGTCAAGCGCGCTCCCACAGTGTCGCCGCCGATGGAACCTTTGGCGGACCAACAAATGAGACACAAAAAACGCAAAATATATGCTAACATTATACAGCCAAAAGTACAATGTACAAAGCGTTAGCGCATATCTAATTTAGTGGAAAAAATAAAAAAGACGTGTAATCATGGTGCGGTCAACTCCCCCGCCCTGAAGGGCGGAGCTTGTGAGAGCCGGCTGGGTTGACCAGCCTCAGCCCGCCTGACCGGGACGGTCGAAAGGGGCTCCGTGTGCCACAGGTCGCCAAGACTCACCTTCCTCAGTCCGCCGCTCTGAAAGGTCGAGACCTGCACCTGTTTCCGGCGGCGGCACGGTCGTAGCCGCTCTCCCTCCCCGCCCTTCAGGGCGGGGGTTTCTCGCCGAGGAACTGATGACAAAAGCCAAAAAAAAGTTAGAGTTTCCTGGTGCTGCCTTGATTAGTGCTCTCCATACACGGGCGGAAGAACTAGGCGTGGATCGGCATCAGATGGCTGCGGCCTTGGGCATCACCTATCCCTATCTGCGGGCACTGTCGAGCGGTGGTCGTCCCATTTCGGGCTTGAGCGAAGAAAAGCTGCGAAACATGGCGGATTTCTTGGGATGCACCTTCGGGCAAGTTCTGATGAAGGCAGGAATCCTTCGCCCAGAGGATTTCGTGGACACACGGGAAGTCAGCATAGACGTGCAGCTTGAAGGGGTCGTTGCGCTGATGCGCAAGCATCAGGACTGGAGCAACGTGGCCCCGACCGAGGAGGAATGGGCATCGCTGTCCCGCCCTACCCGGTTGGGGGTCGCCATGCTTTGGGAGCGCGAACTGGGGCGAGAGTTGCTACAGAAGGTGCCTTTGGTGATCGTGGAAAGGGCATCAGAGAAGATGTCAAAATCGCCTAAAAAGCAAGCAGGTTGAGATGCTGTTCCTTGACAGCCGATCGCGCGTCGAAGGGGGCTTGCCGACGGTCACGGCCAGGCGCCCGTTGGGCCTGGAGACCCCGTTGGATTCGCCCCCAGAACCCCTCGGCTTTAGCCGTGGGGAGGTTCAGTCGTAGATCGGCAACCCGTTCAGACCAGCATCCAAGAATGCCACGCGCCATAGCCCAATCCAGCCCAGACAAGCGCTGAAGGTGTTCCCAACTTGATGTCGATCCAGGATGGAAGACAGGAAAACACACAGCATCCCACCAAGTAGCCCGCCAACACCCATTCAGCGTAGTGTCCAGCAACAAACACCGGCGTCAGACAGTGCTGAAACAGCCACCAGGCGATCGGAAGCATCAGTAGCGGGGCAAAGGCTGTGGGGGCGGCATTCAGGATGTTGATGCGCGCGAAACTTACCGAACCCAGGATCCAGCGATCCCCAACACGCCGAGGGGCCAGGTCGAGCGAGACCGGCTTGGCCCCTAGCAACCAGCCGACAGTAAAATGCGTCAACTCATGCAGTAGCGTTCCCGGCAAACTCAACAAGGCCAACGTCCAAAGGGAGTTACGTCCAGTGCGCAGAATCGCCAGCCAGGTTAGCGTCAGATAGACCGACGGCGTGGTCTGATGCGTATGGATGTCCCGAAAAAGGGATTTCCAGTCAGAAGAGCGTTCCGTCAGCCAGGGAATGATGTCCCAAAGCGATGATTCAATGCTCAAGCGGCGCTGCTCCGTTTAGAGCGAGACTTGCTGCCGGACGCCCCCTTGCGCACACCCGAGCGCGATTTGCTGCCTGTTTTTTGGGCTTGGGTAGGCGCAGCCGTATTTCCTCCGCGCACAAGCGTTTGTCCGGCGCGCTCGCTGAACCAGCGGGTGCCACCCCAGACGAATTTCCGGATCCCTTCCATGAAGGTAGCCGCCGGCAGCTGACCCTCAGCGATCTGCTTGAGCTCCATTTCCCACTTAGCGGTCATATCCGGGCGCGTGAGCGGAACCGGAAGGTTCTCGATGATTGAACGCCCAACCGGCGTATCGTGAAGATTCCCCTTGGTGTCGACACGGATATAGTTGCGCTTTTTGAGCTTTTCGATCGTCTCAGCCTGCGTGGCGGCGGTGCCGATCCCCGCGGTTTCCTTGAGCACCGCCTTGATCCGCGCGTCCTGCACATACTTGGCAATCGCCCCCATGTCGCCAATCAGGGAGCCTTCCGTGTAGTACGCGGGCGGCGTTGTCTGGCCCTCAATGAGACGGGTGTTGACCACCTTGGCATCCTCGCCGTTCTGGAGCGGCGGCAGTTCGACTTCGGATGGTTTCTCGTTTAAGTGGGTCTTCCAGCCCAGCACGCGCGGCACACTGCCTTTGGTTTTGAATTGCAGTTCTCCAAGCGGCAGCAACACCTGGGTCTCGTCGTGCTCGTAGTCCGGGCACAGCGACCACAGATAACGCTGCGCGGCCAGCGCATACAGTTGGCGCTGTTTGGTTGTAGCATCGAGCGGCAGCGGTTTTGCGGTGGGGATGATGGCGTGGTGCTCCTCACCTTCCATTTTTTTGTTGTTGAACACGGTCGCGCGTGGCGTCGGTTCGGTGATCGCCTCGGCCATCTCAGCCAAGGACGCCTCCGGTCCCTGGCGGATGGCGGCCATCACACTCGGCACCTCGCCCTTCTGCTCTTCCGGCAGAAAGCAGCATTCCGTTCGGGGATAAGACAGACATCCGGCGACATACAGTTCCTGGGCGATGGCCAGGACTTCCGCCGCCGACCACTTGAAGCGCTTGTTAGCTTCAGCTTGCAATGATGGCAACGCATGCAGCTTGGGCGGGGCGACCTTTTTGCGCACGGTTTCGACCTGGAGCGACCCGACTTGGCCTTTCGCCTGCTCGGCCAAGGTCTCGGCTTTTTCGCGCTCCCAAAGGCGCGACTCCTCATTGCTCGGCGAATGGCGCATCAGCACCACCGAGCCGGCGCGCGTTTTTACCTTCGCCTCGATGTCGTAGAAGGTGCGGGCGACGAACTGCTCAATGGTCTTGCAACGGTTGACCACCAGAGCGAGCGTGGGCGTCTGGACGCGCCCGACCGAGATTATAGTGTCCCGATCAGCAATCGACTTAGTGGCCGCCCGCGTCAGGTTCATCCCCACCACCCAGTCGGCTTCCGAACGCGCTTTGGCCGCTTCGTAGAGCGGACGCAGTTTCGCGTTATCTTCCAAGCGTTGAAGCTGCTTTTTGATCGTGGCCGGATCTGTGGCATTGAGCAAAAGACGCTGCACCGGCTTGCGGTTGTTGAGGTATTCCAGTACCTCATCAACGATCATCTGCCCTTCACGTCCAGGATCTCCTGCGTGAACCACGCTTTCAGCCTGGGATAGTAAGCGTTTGATCGCCGATAACTGACCTTTGGTATTCTCGACCGGGTGCATTTGGATTTTGTCCGGAAAAATCGGCAGCAGATCCAAGCGCCAGGCTTTCCATTCAGGGTTGTAGTCTTCCGGCGGGGCCGCTTCGAGGATATGCCCAACGCACCACGTCACAACGTTTTCGCCCACTTCGATGTGGGTTTTCGAAGCCGCGCGTCTCCCCGGCAAACACGCCGCAATGGCTTTGCCCATACTGGGCTTTTCAGCAATAAACAATCGCATAAGTATATAGATCCTCTTGAGTGCCTATATATTTTCACCAGATTGGCGCGAGAAGCCCCGGATTTAGCCGTGGGGTACATGACGCAAAATCTGCGTAATTCAGAAAAACCGAGACGCTAGTTCTTTTTGTAACGCAAGTGCTTGCGGGTCGACATCATCCAGAGAATCAAAGTCTTGCTCATTTACAGAAGCCGGATCCGGCGCAGGTAACGGTGACGGCAACGGAACCGCATCGGCAGCCTTGGGCGTAGATACTGGAGCGGCAATTGGAGCAGGAGGCGATGCAGGAATCGGCATCGGAACCGGCTCAGGAGTCGGATTTGGTGCGGGCGTGGCCGATGGATTCTCTATTTTTCGATAATCAACAGCCACGTCCGTCGGATTCTGCGTTGAATCAACAATCGCCGAATTTGAAACCGGATTTCTCGTAACATGAACAGGAGGAGGTGGTGCTGGTCGAACCGTTACTTGTTTGCGTCTACGCGATTTTTTTTCTTGGACGACGACCTGGCCGTGCTCAAGAAAAAAATCAATAGCCGCCCGAATATGCTCTCCAGTTTTGCCGTATGGGATGCTTCTGATCCACTCAGCAATGCGCGGATCAGATTCTGTGTTGACGTAAAACGTCACCTTTTCGACTTCAGATGTTTGATTGCGTATCCACTTACTCATCAGTCGTCTCACGACGCGACACGCTCCCCTCGCCAATATGTGCCACCGGCTCCCGCCTCGCGGCGGCGATCAAGACCTTCGACGCTTTACCGTTCGCCTGTATGATCTCGACCTTTCAGAGCGGCGGACTGAGGAAGCCTTCGCCGGTGCGTCGTGGCGACCTGTGGCACACGGAGCCCCTTTCGACCGTCCCGGTCAGGCGGGCTGAGGCTGGTCAACCCAGCCGGCTCTCACAAGCTCCGCCCTTCAGGGCGGGGGAGTTGACCCTCAATTACCAGCTTTGAACGTGCGTGTGCGTCTATAGGAGTTGCACGAATAGCCAGATTTTGGTGACGCCAGTCCGGCACCTGATTACGCTGCCTTGTCAGTTTTTCCTTGCAAATGCAGCAAGGTCGTAAACCGACCGAGGCGATAGTAGCCTTCTGAAATACTAAATCGCGGTCCCGAAAGCTGGTTATCATCATGTGAGTCTGTGATAACACGGGCATGCGGCCATCGCTCACGAAGAGGATCAATAACCATCTCTGCGCCACCACCAGCGATCAAAACTCCATCCAGTTCTTCCACATAATCCTTCATTAATTTTGATGCCATATCAGCGACGTGTGCGGCAAAAACCGACTTGGCGTATTTGATTTCATCTGCCAATGAAATATCGTTACCCATGTGCCTCACAAACCCGCTTCTTAAAATACGCTCGCTGCTAATCAAATCCCGCTTGATGTTGTGACGATCGAGCAATAATCCCTGAAGCGTTTCAACTGCAATTTGAACCCCTCCACAGACTCCGGACGCCGCATCGATCCAGTGGCCGCGCTCCATCAGTATGAAGTCTGTTGTGTAGTACCCAACATCTACAATACCCCAAGACTCTGAAGTGACATCGCGCCCCCGTCCGGGCACTCCAGCGCGATTGAGCATTTGCGCTTGATAAACCCCGATCGGTTGCGGAACAATGCGAATCTCCGAGTCATCCCCGAAATGTAATTGCGCAATATCTTTCAGCGGCCGGCGATAACCAGAAAAGAGACTGACCGGCAGTCCCAGCACCCAAAGCCTTTTGCCGGAAATTGCCCTTTCATCAACGATCTTGCGAGCCATAACCATCAGGGCCGCATGTTCGTTAGACAGCACCCATTCGTCCGTGAGTCCAGTCGATAGTTTCGACTTCCCTTGTCTTTCTGCGATTTCTCCAACGAAATAATCACGACCATTCACGGTCACAGTGTTTTCTGCTGCCAGCGCCGCCTGATGATCGTCTCCGTCAATATTCCAGGCGTCACAAGCATAAGAAGGGAACAGCGCTCGTTCGACCCCTTTTTTGCCGTCGAACGTCATCTTGACCGCTGAATGTCCAAGATCGAGCCCCACAACAACAGTTTGCATTAGATCAACTCTCCGAATTGAAGCGAAAGAAACGAGAGGCAAGCCGGCCCTGAACAAAAAACAGGAGCTTGCCTCATTTTTTACTCACTGATACTAGATCATCGATCAATTTTTGTCTACCGTCAACAGCACATTGTACCTTTCGGTTGTAACGTTCAGAAGCCGAAAATCACCACCGAAGTCCCATGCCGCAGTCCAGTGTCACTGTATACAGTCCACACCATTCGCCCCCCTGCCTCGCCGCCCCGCCCCCTTTTTCCGCCTTTGCGCCACCGACGTACCCCATCTATAAATAATCACTTTGCGCCACTGACGTCCACCCGTTACGAATCTTGCGCCACCGACGTCTACCCGTTATAAAATCCTAGCCCGCAGGAACCCCGCGGATAAGTGGGGTTGGAGCGCCATAGGAACGGCGTGAATGCCATCCGAACGGACCCATCGAAGGGTGCATTGGCTGCGCGTAGAGGATGCCCCATGGCGCTCCCTCGGGCGTTGCGCGGGGCCGAACCGAACGGCGGGCGAGCACGCCAGACGGACCCATCGAATGGGATAGTGCGTTTTTATCTGTACGGTCGGCGCACGACTGGCGGGGGCAGACCCATCGAATTTCAACAGCACAGGCTCTCAAGCGATGACAAAAGACACGGAAACGAACCCATCGAATGACACGAATTCTGAGTCGTTCACTGTGTTTGAAAAACGCGCGCGCGCGGCACGGCAGGAACTGAAAATGGTCTCCGAGCAGCGGCTCAGTGACGTAATGTACGGGATTGAAAAGCTTGACAAGCTACTGCTGTGGACCGATCGCTTGCTGTATGCGTCACAGCCACCGACGACGGGACGAATCCGTATCATGTGGAGGCGCAGAGAGGAGGAGTCGAATCAGTACCGGCCGCGGCTTGTGAAGTGGATCAAGCTTGGCGGGACAAAAAACGGGAGATGTCGCTGGCGTTATCGCGTCTTGTTAAGACCGACAAAAGCGGTGAGAGCAAAAGGCGGATTCTCGACACATCGCGACGAAGTTCTTGATCTTATCGAGATCGCGCAAGAACTCATCGAGCACAGAAAAACGCTCGTCGGTTACATCACAAACTTCAGCCGGGGCTGGACGCAGAAAGATCAGCACTTATCTGATCGCGAACAAGCGATCATCTATGACCTTGCGGCGATTCTCGGAAGCATCAACGAGAAAGGCGTGATGCAACTTGATCCTAAAGAGGTTTTTGGCTGATACGAGGCCGGACCCATCGAATGGGAATCCATAGACCCACGCCATCATGTAGAAGATCTGATGCATCGAGCCTTCAGTAGTGTTGCACTAGATTTTGAGACGACAGCGGGCAGCAGAGCCTGTACCGGCACTCATGGCCGTTAGATCCGACCCATCGAATGCTTGGCGCGTGCTGCGCACGAGCCGCGCCGGCTTTTCGGGGGGTGTGGGGGGGGCACCCCCCACGCTCACCGCCTCGGTGACGTTTCAGTAAAAGATGAGTGTCCAGCGATGACATGGATGGCGCGGGACTGGATGCGCCGGCTCAGGCTTGAATCGCGCTCATATTCTGATAACATCTTATCAGATAACATTTTATCTATTTGGGATTGCACCCACTGACGTACGGATAAATGCTTATCGAGCCGCGCGAGCCGCTGTTCAAGATACATAAACAGCGTTTCATCCATAGAGATGGTTGTGGCTTTGTTGCCGATTGACACGTGGATCCGCTTGATCGCGCTCATTGCTGCACCGTCTGATAATATATTATCCTGGTAATATGTTATCCTAAAACGCTTCGCCGATAAAGCGCCTTAGCCCATTTAATTTGGAGTTTACTTTATGAACTGGAAGTTTTGGAACAAACGCCGCGACAGTCTACCGGAACCGGGCAGTGAGGATTGGGATCGCGCGCTGATCAATCGCGTGGTGATCGAATATCTGGATGATCAGCGCAAACGGCGACGCTGGTCGGCCCTGTTCAAGCTCTCGATTTTGATCTACGCTGTTGTGACGTTTGCGTTCACAGCGCAATTTTTGGCACCGAGGTCGGCACCTACGGAGGATCATGCGGCGCTGGTCGAAATCAACGGAATCATTGACGCCGATTCAGATGCGAGCGCTGACCGGATCATTTTTGCTTTGCGCGCTGCCTTTGAGTCCCCGCTGGTTAAGGGCGTCCTTCTGCGCATCAATAGCCCTGGCGGAAGCCTTGTTCAAGGCGGTTACATTAATGACGAAATCCGACGACTCAAGGAGAAGTACAAGAAGGAGCACGACGGTAAGGAGATGCCGGTCTACGCCATCGCTGTGGATATCTGCGCTTCGGGTGGTTACTATGTTGCTGTTGCGGCTGATGCCATCTATGTAGACAAGGCAAGCCTTGTCGGATCTATTGGCGTACGTATGGATGGATTTGGATTCCAGGATACCATGGAGAAGCTGGGCATCGAGCGGCGTCTACTGACGGCCGGGGTGAACAAGGGCATCCTCGATCCCTTCTCGCCGCTGGATCCGTCACAGCGGGACTTCATCCAGGGTGTGCTCGACCGGCTGCACGCTCAGTTCATCGATGCCGTGAAGCAGGGGCGCGGCGACAAGCTCAAGGGCGGTGACGAACTCTTCAGCGGGTTGTTCTGGAGCGGTCAGGAAGCGGTCGAACTCGGGCTGGCCGATGGGCTGAGCAATTCGACACAGATTGCGCGGGACTTGCTTGGCACAGACAAGGTTGTGAAATACTCAAAAAAGCGCAACCCGCTTGATTCTATGGTCCGCCGACTGGGCGCGATGGTCGGTTTTGGGATTCGGGAGAGTTTGGGCCTAACAACGAGCTTCGTATGGCTGCACTAAGGCCCAACGGCGCGCACCCTTTTTGCGAGACTTTGCTAAGTTGCTGTTTTTCTATAGTTCTGAAAGACGACGCAAAAAGGGTTGCGCGCAAAAAAGACGGAGCTCCTAGTGTTGCATCACCTCAAGGTTAACAGCCGGATAGGCTGCAAAAGTACAGGCGCGTTGGCTTGCTGAGTGCCACATCGATCTAAAAAGACTCGGAAACCGGATGCGGCACGGGGAGGTGCACTGTCGATCCGCCGATCTCAAAAAACGTCAGACTATTGCGAATTTGATTCTTTTGTGTTTTTATAATCACTCTTTTGGTTTGAGCACTATTGTAGGTTAAAAATGTTGAGTACCGAAGAACAAGAAGAGATCCGCGAACTCATGGAGCAGCGTCGTGAACTGGACGAGAAGATCGAGCAGCTTCGCAGCCAAGCACGGAAACAGGCCATTGAGCAGGCGCGGTCTCTGATTGACTCATTTAATTTGACGGCAGACGACCTTTTCAAGACTGGCCGCAAAGGTCGCGTCCGTGGCGCGTCTGAATCGGTTCAGGCTGAACCGCGCTATCGTGATCCGGAAACAGGAAAAACCTGGACAGGTCGCGGTCGAGCCCCTGCTTGGCTGACCGATAAGGATGATCCACGCTTCAAGATTGGGGCGGCGGAAGAGGCGTGAAGCACGAGACAACCGCAGCAATTTCCCAATCACCCCCAATATCCGCCGGCTTGGCGCGACTCCTCGCCCCCATCGTCGTCTTCGGCGGCCACTCGACGCAGCGCATACATGGATCTGACCGCAGGCGTGACAGGTCTTGGAGGATGGAAACCATCGATCCGCGATGACCACGGTCACGCCGCGCCATTGGGCCTTGTATTCGATCTGCCGCCGCATTTTGCCCAAGCCGGCATCCGACACGGCGCGGGCGAGACGGCGGTTCTTCGTCATTCCGGTGACATTCAGGTCTTCGAGCGTGACGACCTGATAGGTGCGGGTCAGGGTGTCGGATAGTGCATGGAGCGCCGCCTGACGTTGGTTTCCGATCCGCTGATGCAGTCGGGCCACTTTGTAGGCCTGGACGGGGTTTCTTGCGGAAGAACTAATGACGCCACCTATGGCCGGAAATTATGGCCGGAAATGACACTTTTACAGATTGAAGTTTGCGAATTCAATTTGTAAGATCCACGCATGATTCCACGTCTCGCTCAAACCACCGCCAAGCGCCTGGCGCAAGGCTTCCCGATCCTGACGATCACCGGCCCCCGACAGTCGGGCAAGACGACGTTGGCCCGGACCCTGTTCGCCGATCGCCCCTATGTGTCCCTGGAAGATCCGGAACACCGCGAGTTTGCACACAGCGACCCGCGCGGCTTCCTGGCGCGCTTTCGCGAGGGAGCGGTCATCGATGAGGTCCAGCATGTCCCAGCGCTCTTTTCCTATCTTCAGGGGGTGGTCGATGAACGCCGACGGATGGGGGACTTCATCCTGACCGGTTCCCAGCAGTTCGGTTTGATGGCTCGGATCGGCCAGTCGCTGGCCGGTCGGGTCGGGCGTCTGGAGTTGCTGCCGTTTTCGTCCGCGGAACTGGCGGCTGCCGGACGCTTGCCGGCGGACCTCGACACGCTGTTGTGGCAGGGCGGCTATCCGCCGCTCTATGACCGCCCGCTGTCGCCGAGCGATTGGTTTCCCAACTACATCGCGACCTATCTGGAACGCGATGTCCGCCAACTGCTCCAGGTCCGTGATCTGACGCTCTTCCAGCGCTTCGTGCGGCTCTGCGCGGCGCGCACCGGCCGGCTGCTCAACCTCTCAGCCTTAGCGGCCGACAGCGGGATCTCGCATACAACCGCGCGTGAATGGCTCACAGTGCTGGAGGCGAGCTATCTGGTCTGGCGACTTCCGCCGTATCACCGCAATTTCGGCAAACGCCTGGTCAAGACGCCCAAGCTCTATTTCCTGGATACCGGACTGGCCGCCGCGCTGCTCGGGATCCGTGAGGCCGATACCCTGGGGATCCATGCACAGCGCGGGGCGCTATTTGAGACCTGGGTGGTCAGCGAACTGATCAAACAGCGATTCAATGCCGGACGTCCGCCGGACCTGTATTTCTGGCGCGACAACACAGGGAACGAGGTTGATGTGCTGTTTGAATCCGGCTCGCGACTGCAACCGATTGAGATCAAGTCCGGTGCGACCTTCGTGCGCGAGTGGCTCAAGGCGCTGCATCGCTGGCAGGGCTATGCCGGTGATGAGACCTTACCGGGGTGGCTGATCTATGGCGGGGAGGACTCCTATCAGCGCGAACAGACCGAGATTCGGTCCTGGCGGTCAATGGCGACGTGCCGCAACAGTTTGGGCGACAGAACGACTTAAAATCGTTGTATTTAATCGCGAAAAAAATCGAATTACATTCATTTTTAAAAGCTTACGCGGTAAAATCGTTGCAAACATCGTTGCATCAAGGATCTCGTGGCCAACCTCTCCGATCTGCGCCGAGCGCTGACACGCGCGCCGCCGGTTTCAACGCGCGACCTGTGCCGACACCTGGGCGGTGTCGACCGTGCCACCCTGTTGCGCTGGGTGCGCCGTCTGGAGGACGAGGTGGTGCGCCTCGGTCAGGCGCGCCGCTCGGCCTATGCGCTACGGCGTGCGGTACGCGGACGGCTGGAGCCGATTCCGCTCTATCGGCTCGATGCCTCGGGGACCGGGCATCTGCTCGGGCGGCTGAGTCTGATCGAGCCTGAAGGCAGCGCTCTGGAGTGGGCGGAATCCTGCCCCTGGCCGCTCGATCCGACCATGGGCGACGGCTGGTTCGACGGATTGCCGTACATGCTCTACGACATGGCGCCGCAGGGATTCCTCGGGCGGCATTTCGCGCATCGCCATGCCCAGCGGCTCGGGGTCAGCGAACGTCTGTCGGACTGGTCGGACGCCGATCTGGTGCATGTGTTGTCGATGCTGGGACACGATCAGCCGGGCGATCTCATTCTGGGTGAGGCCGCCTTCGACGCCGAACTCGAAGCGCGTGCCCAGCGCCGACCGGTCGCCCGCACCGACTATCCGGCGCTGGCCGAGCGCGCCTTGGCTTTCGGCGAACCCGGTTCGTCGGCCGGCGGCGAGTACCCGAAGTTCACGGCGCTGGTCGAGCATGACGGTCGCCCGATGTCGGTGATCGTCAAGTTTTCCGGGGCCGACGCCACGCCCGTTGTGCGGCGCTGGTCGGATTTGCTCATCGCCGAGCATCTGGCCCTGGAGGTGGTGCGTGAAGTGCTGGAGCTACCGGCAGCGATCAGCCGTCTCATCGAAATCGAAGGGCGCACCTTTCTGGAGGTCGAGCGCTTCGATCGCCCCGGAGATCATGGCCGCGCACCCGTCTGTACCCTGGCCGGCCTCAATCCCGCCCTGATCGGACGCGCCGCCGAACCCTGGCCGGTCAAGGCGGCGGACTTGCAGCGACAGGGTTGGCTGCCCCAGGCGGAACTCGAACGCCTTCGCCGTCTGTGGTGGTTCGGCCGGCTCATCGCCAACACCGACATGCACGACGGCAATCTGGCGTTCGTGCCCGGACTGGCCCTGGCCCCCGCCTACGACATGCTGCCGATGCGCTATGCCCCGACGCGCACGGGCGAGGTGCCGCCGGTGGTGTTTCAACCGCCGATGCCGCGCCCGGAGGATCAGGACGTCTGGGCGGACGCTCACCGGGCCGCGTGCTGTTTTTGGGAACGCGCCGCCGCCGACACGCGCCTCAGTTCGGTCTTCAGGGCCATCGCCGGCCAAAATGCGGCGATTCTTGCGAGGAAAATTGATGAGCACCCACGGCGACACCCGAAAAGCGGCGTTTGAAGCCGCCTGCCGACTGGCCGCCGCCGGCGAGCGTCCGACCGTCGTGGCCGTGCGCGCGAAGCTGGGCGGCAAAGGCGGGCAAAACGCGATCCAAGCCGGATTGAATGACTGGATCGCCGAGGCGGCGAAACGCTTTCAACTGCCCGGTTTGCCGGAATCCCTGCAAATGGCGGTGATCGCGTTCTGGGACGTGGCTTGTCAGACGGCTCAGGCGCAGTGGGATGAAGCGCGCGCCGGGATGCTCGCCCAGCTGGAAGCGCGCGACCAGCAGCTGGCCACACTCACGCAAGCGTGCGAGGCTCTGGAGCGCGAGCGCGATCAGACGCTTTCCGAGCGTGACCGACACGCGCAGGCGCTGCAACAGGCTCAGGCCGAGTTGTTCGCCGCCCACCAGCACATCCGCGCCCTGGAGACTGAGCGCGCCGATCTGGCGCAGCGTCTGGCCGACGCCGAGGCCGGCGTCGCGCAGCTGACGGAAACCGGTGCCGAGCTTGTCGCCAAAGTCAGAGATCTGGAATACAGCGAGCAGGGATTGAAAGAAGCGGCGAAGCGCCTTGAGACCGAGCGCGATCAGTTGCAGGCGGCTGTCGGCACGGCCAAGCAGACGATTGCCCAGCTGGAGCACCTTCGCACGCAGGAGGAACGCGAACGCGCCCAACTCACCGCCGCACTGGATCAGAGTCGGGCGGATCTGGAGACAGGGCGCACGGCACTCGCCGAGCGTGAGGCGCAGATCAAGACGCTCACCGAGCTCCTGGAGCGCACCCAGGCCACACATGAGGCCGAGTCAGCGCATTGGCTACTTCAGATCGACGATCAGCGCCAAGCACTGTCTGCCGCCCGCGAGCGTGAGAAGCGCTGGGACAAAGAGCGCGAGGAATTACGCGCCGAGACGCATCAGTTGCGCGCAGAGATCGCTCGGTTAAGTGCTAAAAAAATGCAGGCCATTAAAGAAAAAAAACCGGCACCGCTGTTCCTGGGGGACTCGGTTTGAACCTGCTGCTCGACACACACGTCGCCCTGTGGGCGATCACGACAAGGGACTGTCCGAGTACAGCTACAAGCCCCCGGCTTTAGCCGTGGGGTACATGACGGATAGTCCCAAATTGCCGTCGCACGCGAGGACGCTGATTCAGGCAACGACATCCATCGTCTGGGTGAGTGCAGCCAGCGTGTGGGAAATCGCCATCAAGCACGCGCTTGGCCGGGGCGACATGCCGGTATCGAGCCAGGAAGCTATCGACTACTTCCGCGAGTCTGGCTATCGCTTCCTGGCCATCGAGGCCGAGCATGCGGCAGCGGTCGAGGCTCTGCCCGCACACCACCAAGACCCGTTCGACCGCTTACTCGTCGCTCAAGCGCTGGTCGAACCGATGCGGCTGAGTCCTACAGGGGGTGCCCCCGTGTTCCCCGCGTGCGCGGGGATGAACCGTACAAGGCGCGAGAGCGCGACGCAGCAAAGGCGTGTTCCCCGCGTGCGCGGGGATGAACCGGCCCAACGGGCGCCTGGCCGTCAACAGCTTTGCGCCGCCCACCATTGCGCCATTCCACCTTCCAACGCTGAAAGATGACGCAAATAACGCTTGATCATCCGCACATCCTTCCAGCCGCCTGCCTGGAGGATTCCAGCCGTTGGAATTCCGGCGGCGGCCATATCCTGCGCGGCACCTACCCTGAGCGAATGACCCGAAACCGAACTGGCATGAGCGCGCCACGCGCTTCGTCGTGTTTCTTCTCCCATATCCTCCGGCAGAACCAATTCCCCTCGTGCTTCTGCCAGACGCCCCATGGCATCTTTTAGGATTAAATTCACCATACCATCTGTTAAGCGCAGCCCATAATTCGCACGCTTTAGGCAGGCCTCACCGTTGCGCTGTATCCGCGTCAACAGTGGCCCATCCTGGAGTCGACTGCGTGTCAGCCAGAGGCGCACAACTTTCGCGGCCGGCGGACTGAGATACCGCACATCGACATCAGCCTCCAGGTCGGTTTTTGTCGGACGCAGTGCAATCGTTGCAGAACCATCATCCAGCCACTGGACATCCTCCACATTAAGCGCAACCAGTTCGGCGCGACGCGCCAGGGTATTGTGCCCGATCACCAGCAGCGCCCGATCCCGCCAGCCGGACAGGGTGTCCGGAAGCAAGGGTAAGATCGCTGAAACATGCGACCAGCGCACCGCTGCCGCCTGTTTCGCGCCCCCGCTGCCGCGTACCAACGACTTCAATGTGTTTTTCACCAGCGGATGATCTGTCGGCGAGGGCAGTTCCAGGAGACGATGCAGCGTGGCAATCGTGCTCAAGTAGCGGCGCAGACTGTTGATCGAGCGCCGATCGCCATCTTCGGTGCCGACGCCGGAACGCTGATCGGTCAGAAAACAGGCCAGCAAATGTGGGGAGACGGGGAGGGTCACGCGCGCGTGACGCTCAGGGACATGCCTGGCCGCCGGGCCCAGGCACCACTCTCGAAACACAGCCCAGTCTGCGGCCCAGGCTTTGCGCGTGTTGGGCGCGGCGGCGGCCAGGGCGCCGGCCACAATCGGGGAGGGTGCTTGCATCCAACCGTCCGGGGCGAACAATGGTTCGACCAGGCCGGCGGGCAAACGGGGGGCGTGGTTTTGAGCAAGCGACAGAGGGCGCGTACATGACAGATCGTCTTCGACCTCAAGCGCACGAGAGAAAGAAGCGTTGCGTATTGAGTTACGCGGTTCTGAATGATTGGTGGCAATACGCTTAGGCATGAGGTATAGCTCGGTGTGCTGGGCGGCTGTGATTATCCTCACGAAAGTCCCGCGAAAAATCAAATCTAATTTCCTGATTAGTTACGAAGCTCAGCACTGCGGTGCGAGAACTCTCAGGCCAAGTTTTTGTTTTCTCTTGCCCGGTCAATCTCTGACCACCTAAGCGCGGCCTCCAAGTCAGCGCAGACGACCAGCGTACCTGGCACAAACTCAGATGGCTGAAAATAATTTCATAAAAACAATGAATTACAGTGAGCGTGAATGTGCTGAGCTTCGTAACTAATCAGGTCTAATTTTGAGGTAAAAATAATTCAAAGCAAACAAAGCAAGCGCCGCGATTGCGCCTGAGCTTGATTTGTTTTAAGCTAGATACAGGGGCGTCCATTGATGTGCTCACGTCCTATTTCGATAATTAAGAAAACAGCCGTTTGAGCAAATTTGCCGCGCATCCTGCGCATCGACGCGAAGCGTGATGCGTCAGTCAAGCGGCGGCCCGAGCTTGCGAGGGTCATCCTGGTTTTCGATATAGCGCAGCAGCGTATCGATGTTGGCACGCCCGCCCACACTGATCAGGGCATAGGCACGGTTCCAGAAATAGGGCTTCCAGTAATACGGCGCGAGTTCTTGGGCGAACTCCTTGCGCATCCGGCGGGCGGTGACGGACTTCAGGTTCTTGACCAGATCGGAGAGCTTGACCGTGGGCGGAGCCTCGAACAGCAGATGCACGTGGTCGGCCTCGCCACCGAATTCGACCATCTGACACCCCCATTTGGTCAGCAGGTCACGCAGGATCTCTTCGAGCCGTGCGAGCATCGGCGCCGTCAGACATTTGTGCCGATACTTCATTGACAGCACTAGATGATAATAAAGCCTGTAAGCACTGTGGTTGCTGGTTCTAAGGCTTGATCTATCCATCGACATCACCTACGATATGAATCATGGAAACCATGATACGCACGGATAAGTGGCCCCTGCAAGCCACCTCGTATCAGCGGCATCTGATGCGGCTGACGCTGGCGGAATACCGTCAGTTTTGCCGTGCGCTCTCGATCGTGGTGTTGAATAACTGGCCGGAACTCCACGCTGCGCCCAGCTTTGCCGCCGCCGTCGAACGGCTCATCCATCCCACGAAGCTGCACCCAAACCCGCGTCATCACTATTTCGCCAAGCGCTTCTACAAGTTCCCGTCCTATTTACGCCGCGCCGCCATCGAGTTCGTCAAGGGCCAGGTGTCGAGCTACCTGAGCCGCTATCAAGCCTGGCAAGGCGGCGAGCGTAAACACCGCCAAGCCCGTCCGCCACGATTCAACCCGGTTGCTCAGTGCTATCCGGTGCTGTACCGGGGACAATTGGTGAAGTTCGATACCGATTTCACCACCGCCACCTTGAAACTGTGGAATGGCAAGGAGTGGCTCTGGCATGACGTGGCCATCAAGTCGGTCCGCCAGCGCCACCACACGGGCGTCGTTAAATCGCCAACGCTCGTGCTCAATCGGGACTATCACCTGGCGGTCCCGGTCAATGTCACACCGCCACGACTCCCCGATCACGGGCGCGTCTGCGCGGTGGATGTGGGGATCAATACGCTGGCAACAGCCAGCCTTGTTTCGCAAAACGGCACTGTCTCGGCGCGCGGTTTTTTCCACCCCGCCGCAGATATAGACCGTCGTGACAAGCGCGCCCGGATCATCCGCAACAAAGCGCGCAAAACCGCCAAGCTCTCCAAGGGCTTCGCGCGAACCTGGTATCGCAAGGCCCAGCACATCAACGAGCAGATCGCCCAGCAGACCTCGCGGCGCGTGGTGAATTTTGCGTTGGAGCATGGCGCTGACGTGATTGTGCTGGAAGATCTGAAAGGCTGGCGTCCTAAGGCGGGCAAGAAACGCTCGGGCCTGCGTCAGCGCTTCCATCAGTGGCTCCATCGTCGACTCGCCACGCTGATCGAGCAGAAGATGACCGAGGCCGGTGGGCGGATCGTCTACGTCTATGCGCGCGGCACCTCATCCTGGGCCTTCGACGGCTCGGGCCGCGTTCAACGCGATACCCAGCAATACGAACGGGCAACCTTTGCCAATGGCAAGCAGTACAGCGCTGATCTCAACGCCAGCTACAACATCGGCGCCCGCTATTGGGCCTGGAAAAACAAACTGACCCGCCGCAAGGACGGGCAGTTGTCAGAGGACAGACGTTCCCCTGGCAAACCGAGAATACCGGTCACGCTCTCAACGCTTTGGTTGCGAGAGCTTGAAGCCCCGCATCAATGCGCCGCATGATGCGCGGGAGTATTCACCACGTCACGGTAATGCCGCTGGTAGGCGTCGATTGCGCTGCCGCTGGCCGCTGCAAGCTCCAGGGCAGGTGCTGATTGAATCCGACACCTCTATAACCCGGACCGCGCACCGTTCGCTCGGAAGCTTTAGGGGCCTTCTCGCCGAGCCCCCGGCTCGCCGAGGCCTCGGCGAGCCCGGCGCGGCCTTGACATCCTCCCCGGCCTGAAGGCCGGAGCTATCCTTCCCCGCCCTGAACGGCGGGGCTTGCCGCGCACCGGGTCAGGCCACGCGCCGCCCCCCAGAACCCCTCGGCTTTAGCCGTGGGGAGGTTCAGTGATGGGGTTTTTTTCTTAAAGCTAGATATAAGATAGCTATAGTAGGGTTACCCGTCTTGCGCGAAAAGCCCCGCCGTTCAGGGCGGGGATGGATAGCGCGTCCCTGAGTGGGCCTTGAGCCGACTCAGGGGCTATCTTGCAATGACTTGCAAGATACTTTATCCTTTAAGGCATGGCGACACTCACCAAAACACTCAAGCTTCCGTTCCTGCGGCTTAATCAAGCCAAGATGGAGCAGTTCGAGCGGTTGCAGCAACTCAATACCGAGGTCGCCAATCAGATCCTCGCCCTCCCTAAAGCCGAACGACGCGCCTTGACCTCCAAGGCGTTTGCCCACCTCGACATCGGCTCGGCGTGGATCAACCAGACCATCCGCAATGCCAACGCCCGCACGCCGATCAAACATTTCCGGCGGCTACCACTAGAGACCAATAACCAGAATTGGACACTGCATCGGGTCGGCGAGACCTTCAGTCTCGGATTTGGCCTGGTGCGCGGCGTCAAAAAGCGCGTACCGCTGGAGGTGCATATGGCCTCCCACCAGGCGTGGCTGGAGGCGGTGCTCGATGGTCGAGCCAAAGCGGGAAGTCTGAAACTGGTGCGCTCCAAAAAAGGGATCTGGTCAGCCTGTCTCTCGGTGTCGATGGAGGTTCCCGACGCCACAGAGACCGGGCGCTGGATCGGGATCGACCGGGGGCAGAATATTCCCGTTGTGGCCGCTACGCCGGATGGTCCCGTGGTGTTCTGGAAAGCGGCGCGCATCCGTCATGTGCGGCGCGTCTATGCCCAACGGCGCGCGCGGCTTCAGAAACGGGGTAAACATCAGGCGGTCAGGAAACTGGAGTCGCGCGAACGGCGCATCGTCACCCATATCAACCACTGCATCAGCCGTGAATTGGTCGAGTTGGCCCAACGACTGGAGGCCGGGATTCGCTTGGAAGACCTGTCCGGGATTCGCCAATCCTCCAAACAGTCTAAAGCCGCCAAGCGCGATGCCGGACACAACCGCGACTACTGGCCGTTCTATCAGCTGGAAACCTTCATCCGCTACAAAGCGATGCAGGCCGGCGTGGCGGTGGACGCCGTGCGTCCGCACTATACCTCCAAGACCTGTCATCACTGCGGCGCCCTCAATGAGCGGCGCAAACACGCCTATGTCTGCACACGCTGCGGACACCAGGCGCACGCCGATGCCAACGCGGCGCAAAACGTCCGCGACTGGTATGGGCTGTGCTGCCCAGTGGTTCTTGAGGCTCCACTGGGCGGGCCGCATGACCCGGCCCCAAAGCGGGTACGCGAAATCACCGCGAAAGCGGTGATGTAGCTAGAACCGCAACTTCTCCGCCCCGGACGGAATCCCCGTCCTTTAGGGCGGGGAGGAGGTCAATCGGCTTCAGCCTAGTGGCGCTGGGATATCTGTCCTGGCTGGCGTGGCGGGCGGTGCGCGGACGGTTGCTGTCGCGGCTGATGCGTGATCAAGACGATCTGACCGGCTCGGGCGACTGAGACGTTGCGATCACGACTAAACCACTGGAGAACAGAACCATGCCATTCACGACACTGTCACGCGGGGCGCTGTGGAGCCTGCTGCTCATGCTCCTGATGTTCGGGACCGTTCAGGCCGATCCCATCGCCGAGGTCGCGCGGATCCTCGACGACATTCGCCAGGATCAGCCGGTGCCGCGCCTGGACTATCTGCACCCTGTCGCACCCATGAATCCCGGATGCGCGCTCTTCGAGGGGCAGTATGGCGCCGTCACCCTCCAGGTCGAGACCCATCCCGACAGTCCGCGTGTCGCCTCGCTCCTGCTCCGGATCCCCGGCCCGGATCAGACCCGCGCCCTGCTCCCGACCGTCTCGCGCGTACTCGGACCACCGCACAGTCAGGATCGACGCCAATCGGTCTATGGCTGGGAGTGGCCCGACTATCGCGCTGCTTCGCTCCACTATGTCCCCGGCGGCTCCGGCGCACCGGGTCAGACGATCGTGTCGCTGTTCTATCGCTAGCCGATCCGGCTGACCGGACCATCGAGGACATCCCCATGTGCACTGACAAGGCTTCAGGTACGCCCTCACTCCGCGCTCGCTATCACGGGGCCCTGCTGGGACTGGCCGCCGGCGATGCGCTCGGCACCACGCTGGAGTTCACCCGTCCCGGCACCTTCGAGCCGATCACGGACATGGTCGGCGGCGGTCCCTTCCGGCTCGCCCCCGGCCAGTGGACCGATGACACCTCGATGGCGCTGTGTCTGGCCGAGAGCCTGATCGAATGCCGGGGCTTCGATGCCGCCGATCAGATGCGCCGCTACCGGCGCTGGCGGGACGAGGGCTATTGGAGCAGTACCGGGCGCTGCTTCGACATCGGCAACACCGTGGCCGGTGCCCTGAACCGCTTCATCGACACCGGCGATCCCTTCGCCGGCGTGACCGATCCCCACACCGCCGGCAACGGCTCGCTGATGCGTCTGGCCCCGATCCCACTGGCCTTCGCCCGTGATCCGGTCGCCGCCGTGGAACAGGCCGGGCGGATGTCGCGCACCACCCATGGAGCGGACGAGGCGGTCGATGCCTGCCGCTACTATGCCGGACTGCTCATCGGCGCCCTCCAGGGCGTGGAGAAGCCTGTGCTGCTCGCCCCGCACTTCGCCCCCGTGGGCGTCGACTGGAACCAAACACCCCTGGCCCCGGCCATCGCCACGATCGCCGCCGGTTCCTTCAAGGAGCGCCATCCCCCGGCCATCCGGGGCACCGGCTATGTGGTCCAGGCGCTCGAAGCGGCGCTGTGGGCCTTCCACACCAGCGACACTTTTGCGGACGGGGCGCTCAAGGCGGTCAATCTGGGCGAGGATGCCGATACCACCGGGGCCATCTATGGCCAGTTGGCCGGCGCCTACTATGGCGTGGCGGCGATTCCCGCGCCCTGGCGCGCCCGACTGACCCACGCCGAGTCGATCGCCCGCCTGGCCGATGGGCTACTGGATCTGGCGGCGACGGATTGAAGCCAGGGTCGACACCCATGATGCCATCGCCGGGCACCGTCACAGGACCGTCGAACGCTCCGCCCTTTGCTCAGCCGGCTAGGGCACAGGCGGTACGGACCAGAAGAACCCGCCGAGAACCACACCAATGAGCAACAGCGGTGGAACGAAACCCGTGCTCACCGCCGGCCCCCAGAATGGCCGGCGTCGGATCGCGGACGTCTGAAACTGTCTCGAAGTCATCGCCAACCCCTGTGTCTTCATGAATGGCACCTGATCCATCCCGTCAAGGCTGCCAACCCGAATCACCCTGTTGCTCGCGCAGACGCTGCACCTCGGCGAGGCAGCGCCAGTGACAGGCCAGCCGACGATAGGCGCACAGCTGATCGGGTTCCCGACAATCGGTGGGGTGCAGGCACAGGGCGTCGATATGGCACAGGATGGTCTCGGCCAGCGCGACCGAGCGATCGCGGACATACTGATGAATGAGATCGGCAAGCCGTCGGCGCAGGTGCGAGGCTTCCAGGCGCGTGAGGTCGTCGAGTTCCAGGTGGTGCGTCAGGGCGGACATGGTGTGTTTCTCCCGAGATGAGCGGTTGAGGAAACACCCGGCTTGGCGATCCGATCTGGAGTGGCTGGCGGGTCTATTTGATAATGATTCTCATTTTATACCAAAGATGCCCCCTGTCAAGCAGTCGGCACACACGGCTCAGAACGCTCAGACCCAGATCACCGCCTCATGCGCTCAACATTGTGGCAGTAGCGATCTATTTCCGACTTTAATACCCTGATATTTCGCAATGCGAACGTGCATGGATGTACGCTCTAATGAACGCCATTCGTCACCCTGGGTGACGGTTCGTTCACCACCGGATCCGGCCCGGACTCCACCGGCTTGCCTTTGAGGATCAACTCGACCTCGCGCGCATGACGCGCTAGGTGCACCGTCAGCGTTTCCAGGTCTTCATCGGGCAGGTTCGGCAACACCGATCCGGCGCGCAGCCAGTCGGCCAGCCGCTCGGCGTTCTCCAGGATCCGGTCATAGGCTTCGGCGGCCTTCTTGTCGGCGGTGCGCAAGCGTTCCACTCCCCGGCGGTCACGGACGATGTATTCGATCTCGATCATGGTGTGGCCCTGTTTTGGCCATCAGTGGTCTGGGTTGGGGAGTATAGCGCTCAGGGTTCCGCCCCTGGTTCTCCCCGCCCTGTTTTGCCGACTGGCATCCGCTGGATGCAGCCTGAGTGCCACGATGTCCGGCACCCATGTGCTCGGTGCTTGGGACGCGCCCAATAGATTAGGAAGGGATTAAAAATAGATTAAAAGAAGATTAGGCGATTTTGGGCATCAAAAAAAGTTCTTTTATTTCAATATTTTAAGTTCGATTTTTGTAACTTCTCAATAAGTCATGGCGGCGTTGTCTGACGAGATCCGTTACAGTAGGCGTCATCCCCTGATCCAGCGACCAACCATCACCCACCGCCCCATGCCGATACCGATTCAACTGCCTGACATCCCGGAAGCGGAGCGCACGCCGCTGGTGGAGCAGTTGTTGAGTCTGATCGAAGCGCTGATGGAAGCCAACCAGCGGCAAGCGGAGCAGATCCAACAGTTGCGCGATGAGATCGCGATCCTGAAGGGAGAGAAGGCGCGTCCCGTATTCAAGCCCAGTGGGATGGAGGGGTCAGGCCAGGGCGCGGGGGGAGGCGAAGAGGGCGGTGAGGAGAAGCCACGTCGGGCCGGTTCGAGCAAACGGGCCAAGACCCAAGAGCTGATCATTCACGAAGACTGTCCGATCGCGCCGCGCGAAGAGGTGCCGGCGACGGCGCGCTTCAAGGGCTACCGGGATTTCATCGTTCAGGATCTGCACATTGGGGCGCACAACACGCGCTATCGTTTGGAAGTGTGGCAGACGCCGGAGGGAGAGTGGTTGTGCGGAGAGCTCCCGGCCACGGTGCAGGGGAGTCATTTCGGGGCGGGTTTGCGCGCCTATGTACTCTACCAATACCATCAGTGCCATGTCACCCAGCCGTTGTTGCGCGAGCAACTCCTGGAGTGGGGAATCGACATCTCCGTCGGTCAGATCGACGCCCTGCTCAGCGGTCGCAACGACGTCTTCTTCGCCGAAAAGGACCAGCTCCTGGAGGTGGGGCTGGAGGTCAGCTCCTACGTCACGGTCGATGACTCCGGGGCGCGCCATCAGGGGCGCAACGGCTACGTCACCCACATCGGCAATGACTTCTTCGCCTGGTTCTCCAGCAGCGAAAGCAAGAGCCGGATCAATTTCCGGCGCCTGCTGCAAGCCGGTGAGCCGTTCTACAGCCTCAATGACGAGGCCCTGGCCTATTGGCGCGCCCAAGGTCTGCCTCAGGCCATGTGCCGGGCGCTGATGGCACCGCCGATCCTGGAACTGACGACGACCACCGCTTGGGAGGCCCATCTTCAGACCCTGGGTATCACCCAGGAGCGCCATCAGCGCATCGCTACAGAAGGGGCCTTGCTCGGCGGCGTCCTGGCCAAAGGGCTCTCACGCGAGTTGGTCATCGTCAGCGATGGCGCCGGACAGTTCGCCATCCTGCTCCATGCCCTGTGCTGGGTGCACGCCGAACGCCGGATTCATACGCTCATCCCACTCAATGAGCGCCACCGCCAGGATCAGCAGCGGGTGCGCGCCCAACTCTGGGCGCTCTACGCCGACCTCAAGGCGTACCGGTGCGACCCCGATCCCGACGCCATCGCCGGCCTACGCGCCCGCTTCAAGGCCCTGTTCACCCAGAAAACCTCTTGGGCCACGCTCAATGCGCTCCTCAAGCGCCTCAAGGCCCATCAGCAAGAACTCCTTCTCGTACTCCTGCGCCCCGACATCCCGCTACACACCAACGGTAGCGAGAACGACATCCGCAGCTACGTCAAATGGCGCAAGATCAGTGGCGGAACCCGCAGTGATCTGGGACGCCGCTGCCGCGACACCTTTGCCAGCCTGAAGAAGACCTGTCGTAAGCTCGGGATCTCCTTCTGGGACTACCTCAACGACCGGATTGGGCAGGTGGGCGCTATCCCGCCGTTGCCCGAGATCGTGCGCCAACGGGCTTTAGCCGCCAAGGGCGTGCCGTGAGTTATTGAGAAGTTACCGATTTTTGCGGTGCCACCATGGGTTCTATCCCGTGCCACCATGGGTTCTATCCCGTGCCACCATGGGTTCTATCCCGTGCCACCATGGGTTCTATCCCGTGCCACCATGGGTTCTATCCCGTGCCACCATGGGTTTTATCCCGTGCCACCATGGGTTCTATCCCGTGCCACCATGGGTTCTATCCCGTGCCCGACAGATAGCCCAACGTCCCACCTCATGAAGACTCAGCGGCTTATTTCCGTCCCGTGTGACTTGAAAATGGCTGGACAAGAGCGAGAGGCATGGGTTCTATCCCATGTCTGACATGGTGCCAAGGCCAGCCAACCATGGGTTCTATCCCATGCGTTGACCGGCCGAAACCTGATCTTGGTCGGGAGATCAGTCTTTCTTCTTCGAGCGTCGGGCGAGATGTTTTGCCTGACTTGGCGTTGGCGTCTTGAAGATGAGAACGAGGTCGTTTTCGTCGATACGCCACGTCCAACCTGTTGCCTCGGAAACCTTGTCCAAGGCCAAGCGGAGTTGACGGCGGAAGTCGAACAATGCTCCGTTCTCGCTCCCCGAGAGCTGATGCAGGGTCTTGACCTTGAGCGGGAAGGGCTGGGCGTGGGTTGAGTAGAAGCCGTGGAGCCACTGAGCCAGCGGCTGCCGCTTGAGCTGCTGACGTTGCTGCCAGTCGATCTGACTCCAGCCATCCGGGCCGTAGAGCGCCACGATGGCTGGGTTCATTTCGATGCAGTATTCCCCGGTCTCGTCATCGCGTCCGCCGTGCTGGATCATGGGACCGAAGTAGGCGAACTTGCCGTGCTTGGCTTCGATGACCGCAGAGGCTAGACGGCTGAAGGCGCTCTTGAGCCATTCGACGTCCTTTCCTCCCGTCGAGCGATGGATGTTTTTGAGAAAGCTGTGTGCGGTGAAATGGATACGACAGCCGACACCGCCCTGACGTGCAAGGTGCAGGCATTGTTCCCAGACATCCAGGTCGGCTTGATCGAGCCGGGGGCCGGTGTAGCGCACCTCGTAGCCGTCCAGGCTCGTGACGAGTTCGCGATCCATGTAGCGCCTTGGGCCACGCTTGATCGCTCCGAACAATGCTGAACGCAGCGCCACATTCGGCACACCCCGAACCTGATCCGGCCAGATCGGTAGCGGCAACTGGAGGATCTTGGCCGTCTCTTCCAATTGGCGCTTCTTGGCGCGCTCGGCGCTGAGGGCTTCGAGTCGCGCAAGCGTGCCCAGCATCGACTCTTTCGCGCGTCCTGTCGGCTTGCTCGGCGCCGTCGACGGGTCATGGGCCGGCGACTGTTCCGGGGCTGTGTTGGGGCCGGATGGAGACTCCGGCAGGGTCTGAGGTCGGCGAGCCATCCTATGGTCCTCCAGGCGCCATGACGTGTGTTTTTTCCTCCCCGATCATACCCGATGGATACCGACCGGGCGAACCGAGATGACGCGCGCTGATACGTGGCGTTGCCACGCCGCATCGTATTCGGGCATCCTGCCGGCTGGAGTCGCCATTCAGGAGGTCAAGACGCCTGTAGACCAACGCCCATCCCGGTGCCCTCATTGAATTTTCAGGTATTTTTTGAGCAACCGCTCGACGATCTCGGTTTCCGTGACGCGCCGCCCTTCACGAGACGATTCGCGACTCGCTTCCGCTTTGAGCGCCGTGGCGATATGCCAGCGCAGCCGGAACATCTTCTGAACTACCGGCACCGGTGCGGAGACTTCGATCATCATTGACTCTGGAGCGCTACTGAGAGGCGGTGCGGGCGTGTCCTCGATCGCGGTAGTGTCGGCTCGAGAATTAGCACCTTCAAGAAACGCATCAACGCTCGGTTTTGGTTTCATTGCCACGAACCGTTAACCTCTTCAAATAATGATTGCATCTCAGCACTAGCAGCCTTGTCCCTGCCGTACTCGCCGACCGTCGAGCCGTCGCCGACCGAGCGCCGGTAAGCCACGCGCTCAATGATCATGGTCTTGAGCGCCGCCAGTTTTTGTTCGTTCAGAAAGCTGACCATATCGGTTGTGTCGCGCGTGCGCGGGTCAATGCGGTTGAGCAAAACCCGCACTTCCAGATCGGGGTTGTAGTCACGGGCCATATCGACGAGCGTCAGGATGTCGGTAAGAGCAGCCGCATCCAACTGCGACGCCCCGACAGGGATGATCGCGCGCTGTGCAAGCAGGAGAGCCGAGCGTAGGCCGGCCGTGTCGCGCCCGCCCGCGTCGACCACAGCCTGCTCGAATCCTTTGGCAAGGGGGCGCCCCTCGTTCAGGATGGCCTTTTCGTGCAGGCAGGTTGTTGTGGGCGACGGAGCCTCAGGAGCGTAATCGCGACGCCACGCAGCCCAGGACGCCGCGCTCCCCTGCGGATCGCCATCAATGAGGAGCGTGCGGCTGTTTTGGGCAAACAGCGTTGCCAGATGCACGGCGATCGTGGTCTTGCCCACGCCGCCTTTCGAGTTCACGACGGCATAAATGGTCATCAGTTTCTCCGCAAAAAGATTTTTGCAATCCTTATTCTAGCATCAAGATAGCTATCAAACCGATAGATAAATCGGCGTCCGCTGCTTCCGGCCTTCAGGCCGGGGAGGATGTCAATTGGTCTTTTTCTCAAAAACCTGGATCGCCGGGTTTTCGAGCACCACGACATCCGGCCCGTCGGCCCCGACGCGCGTTCCAAGCTTGCCGGTCAGTGAGGCGACCCACTGGGGCCAGTCCGCCTTGGCCTTCTCCAATTTCTTCCAGGCTTTCGGAGGCAGCGTGGCCACGACCAGGGCGCTCTCGGTCTGGATGCCGATTTTCATGCCGCTTTTGACAGGCATCGGCTTGGGGATTTCGGAAAATTTAACGGTCAGTTCGAGTCGGCCAGGCACGATGTTGTCCTCGGTCAGTGGGGCGTCGATGGGAAGCTCGGGAACCGGCGCCGTCGTTTTTGCAGGCGGGTTCCACCTTTTTTCGAGTCGGGCTTTCGCGTGCTCAGAGGCCTCCGCCGTGACACTTCCGGCGGGTTGGCCCTGGAGATCGACCCGAGGGGTATCTGGTCGCAGACTTTTTAGGTAGCGCACGCGCGAGCAGTAGACCGACAAGGTATGGCGGACCTGTTGGGGGTCGTGCCCCACCTCGACCAGGTCGTCGAAAAGCCCAATTTTGAGCGGCTGGGGCTTCTTCCAGTCGAAACAGGCTGGATATAGGTCGGCGAGATCGAGCAGGGGTGGTCGCGATTTTTTGCGTTCCGACGCTTTCGTTTCGGGCATATGCTTGCAAGCACAATGATAGATGCGAAATAGCTATCTTAAAGATAGAACATAGATTTGTTAAGCGCCAAATACGCGAGACTGCCGCTCCGACAGACAGCGACGCTCGTTTAGGCGCGGCGGCTAGACTCGTCCCCCACGCCCCGTCGGTCTTTGACAGCCGATCGCGCATCGAAGGGGGCTTGCCGACGGTCACGGCCAGGCGCCCGTTGGGCCTGGAGACCCCGTTGGATTCGCCCCCAGAACCCCTCGGCTTTAGCCGTGGGGAGGTTCAGTGATGGGGTTTTTTCTTAAAGCTAGATATAAGATAGCTATATATCGCCATTCTATATAGACGCCACCCCCAAACCACCCCGCTCTTTCCTGACCCACAAATCCTCTTGAACCCAGCCTGTCGCTGGGACTTGAAGAGGAAATACCCATGAGCAACAACACGCACGTTTCCGTCGACGCCGAGCGCCGCCTCTATATCATCAAGCACCCGGCCGGCGTCAGCTGCCTGGGCTTTGACAATCTGGAGCAGAACCTGTCGGTGCTTCAAGAGCGCCTGGATCTGTCGGTAGAGGTAGAGAGCGCCCCGGTGGGGACGCCTGAGCGTTACGCTCAATACGAGCAGATGCTTGATGAGGCCAGTCGCTATCCAAAAAAGATGGCAGGGACATGGTTCAAGCCGAAGACCCCTCCGCGGGTCCGGCGGATCCTGGAGAAAGCGTGGCGTGAAGACGTCAAGCTTCGCCTTTTTTTCGGCGACGTCGACTCAGGGCGGGACTGGCTGGAGGAGAACGACACTTCCGGCCGGATCGGTCGCTCGACGGGGCTGATGAAAGTTCCCCTTCTCTTGAGTGACAGCGGACGCTTCGGCGCTCCGATTCTCGATGACTGCATCGTCAAGATACAAAACCAAGCGGGGAAGGTACTGTGGCAGCACCGCAAGTACCATCTTCCCGAGATGGAGATCCAGAAGGGCTCGGGGGGATCCTGGGAACTGCTGGTCGAAGGTCGCGTTCACGCCCGCTTTAAATCTTCCTGATTAGTTACGAAGCTCAGCACTGCGGTGCGAGAACTCTCAGGCCAAGTTTTTGTTTTCTCTTGCCCGGTCAATCTCTGACCACCTAAGCGCGGCCTCCAAGTCAGCGCAGACGACCAGCGTACCTGGCACAAACTCAGATGGCTGAAAATAATTTCATAAAAACAATGCCTGATTAGTTACGAACCTCAGCAGACTCGTCTCTTCTAGTCTACACTCTCAGTAGATGCCACTCACCGGAGACAGCTGATGCCTCAGAACACGATTCAGTTTCAGAAAGGCTTGAGTTTGCCGGAGTTTCTCCAGAACTACGGAACCGAGGACCAGTGCAAACAGGCCCTTGAACAGTGGCGTTGGCCGCAAGGCTTCGTCTGCCCGAGCTGCGGACACGCGGGTGAGCCGGTGCGCTTGCGCACGCGGGCGCTGTTGCAGTGTCGCCACTGTCATCATCAAACCTCACTGATCGCCGGAACGATCTTTGAGGCGACCAAGTTGCCGCTGACGACCTGGTTTTCGGCGATGTTTCTGCTGACACAGCAGAAAAACGGGATCTCGGCCCTGGAGCTCAAACGGCATCTGGGCGTGTCCTATTTGACGGCGTGGCGGGTTAAGCACAAATTGTTGCAAGTCATGAAAGAGCGCGACGATCAAACGCCGCTCAGCGGCGTCATCGAGGTCGACGACGCCTACTGGGGCGGCGAGCACCACGGGGGCAAGCGCGGGCGCGGCTCACCGAACAAGGTTCCATTCATCGCCGCGCTCTCGTGCGACGAGGACAACCACCCCATCGGCCTGCGCTTGGGTAAAGTCGCCGGCTTCCGCAAAACCGAGGTCGAACGCTTCGCCAAGCGCCACTTTGACCCCAGCGCCCTCATCCGCACGGATGGATTGTCCTGCTTCAGCGCCATCGCCGCGGCCGGATTCGAGCACCAGCCGATCGTCACCGGCGGCGGCCACCCCAGCATGGAGATTCCTGAGTTCCAGTGGCTCAATACCGTGCTGGGCAACGTCAAAAACAGCCTGCAAGGCTCCTACCATCATCTCAGCGGCAAGCATCTGCCGCGCCACCTCGCCGAGTTCTGCTATCGCTTCAATCGCCGCTTCGACCTCGCCGCCATGCTGCCGCGCTTGGGCAAAGCCGCGGTGCGTACACCCCCAATGCCGCATCGCCTCCTCAAACTAGCTGAGCTATGTTAATAATCAGGTAAATCTTTGGGTGAAGCAGCCGCCTATACCGCGTTTTTGAGCGGTGAACGCTACCCGGACTGACCTGACTGAGCCATCGGCTCTACCCCACGCCCCATCGGTCCTTGACTGATGGGGTTTTTGCATGCTTTATCCAGTGCGCCGTAAAACCCCGTCCTTCAGGGCGGGGAGGATGTCAAGGAGCAAAAAACAGTTCTTGATTTTTTCTTCATTTTTCATCAGGATTTTCCACTGTAGATAGGTTATCTACAAGCGTGAAGGTTTCACGCCCCATGGTCGGGGTCAACGTCGAATCGCAAGGTTGTTCTCTGTTCAGGATGAACGCCGAGGCAATTTTTATGGCGCAAGCTGGGTTTCGACGGCTGACACGGCCCATGTTGCCGGTGTTGACCGGCCATTCGGTTGGGACTGCTCAACCCGGACTCCAGTTGCTCGCCCACCAGGGCGCTATCAACGGAGAGCGAATCACTTAAAAACCACCATAAGCAACTTTGTTTAGGTTTTTAGGAACAGGTTTAGAAATGGCAACAACACACGTGAATCAGCGCGTTCAAAAGCACCGCGATGCACTGCGCAGGGCGGGGCTTCGTCCGGTTCAAATCTGGGTGCCTGACACGCGCCGCCCGGACTTCGCGGCGGAGTGCCGCCGTCAATGCCTGCTTGTGGCTCAGGCCGACAGTGCCGACACCGCCATGCAGCAGTTCATGGATGAAGCCTTGGCAGACGTGGACGGCTGGACGGAATGATGCGCGGCGACCTTGTGACCATCGCCATGCAAGTCTTGATGCGATTGCCCTGGGGCGCCCATGAGCCCGCAGCGCGTCTTCCAGGCAGTCCACGCAAAACCCCGCATCCAGGCACACCGCTGGATCCTTCCTATCCGCGCGAGAACGAATTGCTCCAGGCACGTATCGCCGCCGAGCATCTGCTGATCTCGCAGTTTGCGCCGGGCACCAAGACCCAGCGTTTTCACTTTCCCCAGCGCAACCGCACGATGGCCCTGATTTCGGATGCCACGATGATCGTCGAGGCCGGTGAGACCAGCGGCTCGCTGTCCCAGGGCTGGGAGGCGCTTCGTTTGGGGCGGCTGCTCTACATCACGCGCGCTCTGGCCGATGATCCGGCGCTCCGCCGGCCGTCGAAGATGCTCGATCATGGCGCTCAGATTCTGAGCGATGCGACGCTGCCCGATTTCCTGGAAGCCTTGCCGTCTCGGCTGACGCCGGTACTCGATGCCGCCGTTCCCTTCTGAACTCCCCTTCTGTTCGTTGCTCGCTACTTCGATCGCTTCATTTGTCACTGTGCTTTCTGTTTGATCCGCTACCGCCACCAAGGTCTGCTGCGTCGCGAGCCTTGAGGGAAGCGTGGGACAGGTGGTCCGTCGTGCTGGTCGGTGTCGGTGATCCGGCTTGTCTGCTTTTGCTCGTCTTATCGCCTCCGCCGATAGCGTGTGGAGATACAGGATGGGCGGGGGGGCGGGGCGGTTCATCCTCAGTCTGCTGGATATGTCTACAAAAATACCGTTCTCTCGGCCACGGCGTCAGCCGTGGGTTTCCTTTTCATAGATTTAAGGTTTTCTAAAGTTTGAGGCGCTGAAAGACTTTTTTGATCAAAAGCTTACGAGCGCAAATGACTACAGAAATACCGTTTCATGTCTACGAAAGTACCGTGATATGACTACAAAAGTACCGTGACACGTCTACAAAAATACCGTATATGTCTACAAAAAAAATGCGTGTAGACATGAAGCGATCCACCAAACCCAACCGAGTGGTACAGTCCAATGCGCTGACGACGGCCTCGTACAAACTCACGTTGGTCGAGAAGCAGATCCTGCTGTTAGCCGTCGCCAAAGTCCGAGACTGCGGTGAATCCCTCGATCCCTCCACTCCTGTTGTCGTGTCGGCGCTGGATTTGGTTGAGATCTTCGGCGCCGATCCGTCCAACGCCTACAAATATCTCAAGAGTGCCACGGAGCTTTTGTACGAGCGCTCGGTGACGATCGATCGTCCCGACCCGGACAACCCAAAACTTCGGTTCACACGCACGCGCTGGGTCGCCGCCCTGGATCATTTCCCGACCGAGGGACGTATCAGCCTGTTTTTCTCACCCAAGGTGCTGCCTTATCTGACGAACTTGGCCCGCGAGTTCACTGCCTTCCAACTCCAACACACGGCGGATATGACATCGGTCTATGCCATCCGGATCTACGAGCTTCTGTGTCAGTGGCGTAGCCGTGGAGAGCTGGAGGTGACGTTGGATTGGTTGCGAGAGAGATTCAACCTTCCGGAAAGCTATGATGATGTTCGCCGACTCAAAAGCCGCGTCATCGTCCCCGCCATTGAGCAGATCAATGCTCACAGCGACCTCTGGGTGAAATGGGAACAGCGTAAACGCGGGCGCGTGGTCGAGGCACTGATTTTCACCTTCGGCCCCAAGGCCGAGCAGAAGCCCGACACTGAAAGCCGGCCTGCCTCCCCGGCCAATTCAAAACCCGCCAAGCCCAAGCTCACGCGCGCCTACATCGAGCGGCACGCCCAGCCCGGAGAAAGCTGGGAAGAAGCCTGGGAGCGCTGTCGTCGCAAGCTGGAGCAGGAGAGTGTCGGCCCGTGAGCGATGACCGGGGCACCTATCTGGTACGGCTGATCCCCGAGCACTCGGGGCCGGTGCGCATCGGTCGGCTCGGCCTCCTGACGCTGGCCGGCGGGGAACTGCTCTATGTCGGCAGTGCGCTGGGTCCGGGCGGACTGGCGGCGCGCTGTCGTCATCACGGGCGAGTGGCCGCACGTCCGCATTGGCATCTGGATTATCTGCGCCCGCACTGTCGTGTTCCGGGTTGTTGGGTGGCACGCGGACTGGAGCGGCGCGAGCATGTCTGGGCACATGCACTCGGTACCCTGCAGGGCGCCTCCTGGCCGTTGGCGCGCTTCGGGTCGAGCGACTGCGACTGTCCGGCGCATCTGATCCGGCTGGAGCAGACACCGGAGACGGCGGCGCTCAGTGCGCTGTTGGGTGTGCCGCTGGTGTGGCGGGCGGCGCGGGATCAGTTCGAGGAGCAAAAAACAGTCTGAGGTATGACGGAGACATTGATGGAGAGTGCGCTGTGGTCGGCTGATACGATCAAGGTTGAGACCGAGGCCGAGCCTTCGCCCGGCTTCAAAGACGAGGGATCGCCCACGGATAAGCGCGCCTCATCCGCGCCTGTCATGGCCGACGAGTCTGTGCCGGCGGACGAACGCACCGAGCGGCCCGATACGCTCGCCCCGCCCGTCCTGCCCAGCGGCCCGCTCCAGCCGCCCCGCTCCGTGGCCCTCTACATCGACGGCGACAACCAATCCCCCGCCATCGCGCGCGACCTGCTGGCGAGTATTCGGCAGGATTTGGGGCTGGACGTCTCGCGCGTGGTGCTGGCCGGCAACGATCATGGTCATACCGTGCCACGCTGGCAGGCGGCGCTGGCCAAGGAGGGATTGGCCGAGGATCGGATTCTGGCGCTGCGCGTACCCCGAAAGCCCGAGGCGGCGGATCTGGCCGTGATCCTGGAGTTGGGTGCGGCCCTGGAGCGGCATCGTCAGGAACCGGATCTGGTGGTGGTCGTCTCGCGCGACGAGTGGCTGATCGGAGCGGCTGAGGCGGTGCGGGCGCGGGGCTGTCGGGTTTGGGTCGCCTATGCCGAGAACGAGGCGGTGCCGGCTCAGACTCAGTTACCGACGTTGCTGCTGCCGGCCGTCCAGCGCAACCAGGCCACGAGCAAGGCGGCAACAGTCGCCCCCGAGAAGCCGACTGAAAGCGTGAGGCCGACGGTCTCGGCTCCCACGTTCACACCCACGACAGCCGTCCCAACGGCCAAGCCCACGGCGGCAACTCCAGCCGTTCAGCCGACTTCATCGCACACGAAGTTGCTTGCTCAGATCCGCGCGCAGTGCAAGGTACAGCCGGGCGGCGGGTATCTGGCCAACGAGGTCGGGCAGGTGCTCTACAAGCTGGGACTGACCGATAAGGCGGCGCGAACCCGGTTCCTGAAGGCGGTTCCCGGCTTGAGGGAGGCGGGAGCGGGCAGCGCTAAGCGCCTGATATTCTGAGGCTATTCTGTGATAAGTCACAGTGACTTAAGTTAATCTGACTTGACTTAAGTTAAGTTGAAATGACTTAACTTAAGTCACTTTGACTTACTTTGACTCATGGGTTCGGATTGGCGTTTTGGTTTCAGCCGATTAGTGTTCAATCCTGGAACAGGCTGGAGGTGTCGGCGAGAGGCGTTTGGGGGACGCGAAGCCTATGCCGGATCGGACGGCGGGCGTCTGATCAATGCAGGCGAGATCGGGATGGGCCAACTGGGTGCAGTAACGCAGATCGCCATACAACTTGACGTGGATCATTTGCCACGGTCTTCATGGCGGTGATACTTTCAAACCATTGGGACGTCATGCACACAAGGGGCTTCATGCCCCATCCGAGCGCGACGGAAACGGCCACAAGCTTGCAGCCCCAGCGATGACCAACCGAAGCTGAGACGATTCGCTCCGCGCCGGTGGCTTGTCCGAAGCCAGGGAGGCATGGAGGCCACGGCGCACAGCGTTCATTGGATCGAAGCTTTGAGGAGACGGCGAGCATGGGTTGGAGAGAGCCGATCGAAGCCGCGCCGTTGCAGGCCATGACAGCGAATCTCGGGATGGCGGAGGACAGGTCGGAACACATCGACCCGGAGCCGTTGACCGAGGCACTGATGGGCGAGTCTGTCCCGCCACTGGCCCGCTTCCGCGTTCATTTCACGGCTCAGGAGCCGATCCGTCTGCCCGAATACAGCGGCTCGGCCTGGCGGGGACTGCTCGGCCACGGACTGCGCCGCACCGCCTGTGTCACCCGTCAGCCGACCTGCACCGGCTGTCTGCTCATTCAGAACTGCGTCTACTCGACCCTGTTCGAGACCCCGGACGCCCAGGGCACGCCGGGCGGGGCACCGCATCCCTTCATCCTCGCCATCAATCCGCAGGCTCCGCGCGCACTGGAACCAGAGACGGCCTTCAGCCTCGATCTCCAGTTGCTGGGCACGGCCATCCAGCAGATGCCCTATCTGATCCACGCCTTCGGACTGGCTGGCCGGCGCGGTTTCGGGCGCTCAGGCGGACGTTTCACCCTGAGGGCGGTTGAGCGCGAAGTCACGCTGGGGTCTGAGGACTGGCGGACGGTCTATGACGCCACGCTCGGCCGCTATGAGCCGCTGGAAACCGCCGCACCCGTGTTACCGCCGGCCCCGGCGCGTACGCATCTGCATCTGCTCACCCCCTGGCGGCTCAAGCGCGATGGTCGGCGGATCGGTGCACGCGAACTGACTGCACTCGACATCGCCCACGCCCTCTATCGCCGACTGCGCACCCTGGCCGCCGCGCATGGCGGTGATCCCGACACCTTCGATCATCGCCGGTTGCCGACCGATCCCGACGCCCTCCAGTTGGAGGTCGACTGGCTGCGCTGGCACGACTGGACGCGCTATTCCTTGCGTCAGGATGCGCTGATGCAGTTGGGTGGTCTGATCGGTGAAGTCAGCCTCACCGGCCCGGCGCTCGCCGAGCTGTGGCCGGCGCTCTGGTTCGGGCAGTGGACGCATTTAGGCAAGGGGACGGCGTTTGGGTTGGGTGGGTATCGGATCGCGCGGGACGAAAACACAACGCTTTGAGAGATGCCACGACACGGCAAGCTTGCGAAACCGCGATGTCCTGCGCATCCGACGGATACTGGCGTCCAGGGCAATCGCATCAAGAAACGCTTATATAGCTGATTGCTCAATGCCTTACACTTCTCGGCGCAAGTTGTTTATGCATTGTAAGACATTGATTTTTAAGGCCGTGCGATTGCCCTGTACTGGCGTCTACCCTACGATACTTTCAAGGTCGAATGGCGATGCTGAATACGGACGCTTCCTTCAACGCTGCCGCTCCAAGCCCCCGGAGCCTGTTGCTCTGGCCGTTCCTGACGACCCTGGGCCTGTTGCTGCTGGCCGAATCGGTGCGCGCCGCGCCATGCTGGGCAATGCCGCTGCCGGCATCAGCGGCGGGCGGCCACGGTCTCCACAATGATCCGCTGCTGGCCGTCAAGCTCGCTGAGAGCTGGATGGATGCCAACGCGATCACCGCCTGTCAGCGTCGTGCGGAGGACATCGTCTTGTTTTAACGTAACTACTCAGCCTACCAACGAAGAGTTTACTCACTTTAAAAACAACGTGTTACGTCTCAGCGATAAGCAAAGCAGCCGGATTTTTCCATGGATTACCATAAGACTGACCGCTCCAATTTACGCCAAAACACAACATCTAGTGCTTTCATGCAGTCAGCTGTCTGCATCTAGGGGCTGAGTAGTTACGTTTTAACCTTCCTTGTCGCCGGATCGTGCACATCGTCTCAATCAGGAGTCTTTTGAATCATGCCCGTCTATCTCTGCACCTGCGGCACCAGTGCCGCCAAGAAACTGCCGCGCGAACCGCGCTTCGATGCCGCCTGGGTCACTGAACACGGCGGGGTTGAAACAGCCTCCAAGGTGATCTACGACACTTTCCGCACCGCCCGCCTGGACGATGAAATCGCCCTCAAGCGCGACCTCTCCGCCGAGATCCATTCGCTGGCCCGCATGGGGGTGAACGACAAGGATACCGTGGTGCTGTTCAGTTCCGAGACCGCCGATGGACAGGCCTGTGCCTGGGCGGTCAAGCGCTATCTGGAGCAGGCCCGTCCGGGGATCCTCTGCCGGGTTGAGGTCGTGGCCGGTTTGCAGGTCACCGATGCCCACGTCTTCCGCACCGCCGGGGTGCTCAATTTCACCAAGGCGGTGCGGCGCGAGATCGATGCCAATGGGGCCGGACAGTGTGTGCTCAATCCCACGGGCGGCTTCAAGAGCCTGGTGCCCTACACGGTGCTGATCGGGATGCTGCGGGGGGTACCGGCCAAGTACATCTTCGAGCAATCCAGCGCCCTGATTCCGCTGCCGATGATGCCGGTGGAGTTCGCCCGCTCGCGGCTCGAACCGTTGCGCCCGCTGCTGGAGCGCATCCAGAACGAGACGGCGATCCCGCGCGCCGAACTGAACAAGGCGCTGCCGTCGTTCGCGGAGCGCGAGCTTCTGGAATCGCTGTTTGAGGATGTGGGACAGGGACAGGTGAGTCTGTCGCCGGTCGGCTTCCTGATCTGGGAGGAGCTGGAGCGGCCCACGGCCCTGGTGCCCTTCCTATCGCGCCGGGCGCTTGATGATCTGCTCAAGATGCGTGCCACCGAGGGCACGGCCCCGGATGATTACATCACGCGCGTGGCCCGCTCTCCCGAGCAGCTGGCGATCGGTAAACACGACTCATGGAGCAACGGCCTGTTCTGGCTCAAGCGTGGCGAGCATACCCGCGACCGCTATCTGGTCTCGGTCGAAGGCTGGCGGTTGCTGGTGTGGCGCATCGTCGATCATGACGAGTACGACGACCTGCTGACCCAGAACCGCAAGACCGATGCCGGGGCGCGCGTGGCGGCCGAGCGCCGCGAAAAGTATGCCCCCTTTGTCCGCCTGGAACTGTACGAAGACTGATCCGCCGCTGAGACCACTACACGGAGCTTTTGACATGCGTCGATCTACCCTGGAGCTTGATCCGAGCGTTGCCTTGAGCGCGTGGTCTGAAACCACGGCGGCTAACGCCGATCCCTGGACCCATTACGCCTGCAAGCTGGTCACGCCGCTGTATGGCGGCGGGGTTCGGGCGGCGGAAGTCGATACTTCGATGCCGATCCGCGCGGCGGGTATTCGCGGTCAGCTGCGCTTTTGGTGGCGGATCGTCGCCGGTCCCTTCGCTTCGCCGGAGGCGATGTTTCAGCGCGAGGCAGCCATCTGGGGCGGGATCGCCAGCAGCGGTCCCAGCGCGAGCCGGGTTGCAGCTCGGGTCAAAGCCAAGCCCGTTCAAGCGATGCACCTTAGCGCGAAAAGCCAAGTCGCTGGTTTGCCGGCTTACGGACTCATCCTCGATCCGGGCGCGGATCCGATACTCTTGAAGTCTGGCTATCCGTTTGAGCTATTCGTGCGTTGCGCCTCGGATCTGACGCCCCGGCAGCATGACGAAGTGCAGACCGCGCTGCGTTGGTGGGCGAGTTTTGGCGGTGTGGGCGCACGGACGCGGCGCGGATTCGGCGCGGTGCAGGTCGGCATGCTCCAGCCGGTGACCCCGGAGGAGGTTGCTGAATACGGTGGCCGCCTGTGTGTGGCAGCGAGCGGCTCGAATGAGATCGATGCTTGGGAAACATCCGTCAAAAAGCTGCAACGGTTTCGTCAAGGTCCGAATCTGGGTCGCAACCCCGGCCAAGGCAATCGGCCCGGACGCAGCCGCTGGCCGGAGCCCGACACCATCCGGCGTCAGACGCGGCGACATGCCAAAAACCATGATCCCGAGCATCCGGTGGATGGCGTTTATCCCCGCGCCTGGTTCGGATTGCCGATCATCTTTCACTTCAAGGATGCGGACGAACCGAGTGATTCGACCTTGATCCCTGATGGCGAGCGTGACCGCATGGCCAGTCCACTCATTCTGCGTCCCTACTGGAGCGGACAAAAATGGCATCCGTCGGCACTGCTCTTACCGGGTTGGGAACGACGCGCCACTGAGTTGCGTGTGGGCTTCGGCAACGGCCCCTTCCGCCGCGCCTGGCCTTCCGACTCCGCCGAACGCGCGCGGCTGGCGGCGCAGATCCAACCGATGGCCGGTCGTGGCGATGATCCGCTGACGGCGTTCATGGACTATTTCAAGCAGGACTGACCCATGCCCCAGTATCTCGTGACCCTATCGCTTGGCCCGGTGCAGAGCCTGATCGAAGCGGCGCGGCGCACGCGCGATCTCTGGTGCGGTTCCTGGCTGCTGTCGGAGTCGGCGCGCGCCGCAGCGCGGGTGCTGCATCAGGCCCAACCCGGCTGCCTCATTTTTCCCTGTCCCCAGAACCCCGATGTGGAACTCCAGCCGCAACAGGAGCCGGGCGACAGCGCCAACATCGCCAATATCCTGCGCGCCGAGGTGGACTTGCCGGATGCCGCCGCCGCCCGCGTCCTGTGCGAGCGGGCCAAACAGGCCGCCGCCCAGCGTCTGATCGACCTGGGCGAACAGGCGCGCGGCCAACTCAGGGTCAAACTGCGCGATGAGGTCTGGCAGGCACAGATCGGCGACCTGCTGGAGAGCTTCGCCGCCTGGGCCGAGATTCCCACTGGGCCGGACGGCTACCGGCAGGCCAGCGCCCGGCTCGGCGCGACGCTGGCCGCGCGCAAGGCGACCCGCGATTTCCGCCCCGCCGTGCCCCTGAAGACGCCGGGCCTGCCCAAGTCCTCGCTCGATGGCGCGCTGGAAACCGTGTTGCCAAAGCCCGAGGATTGGCCCGAACAGCATCGGGATCGTCGCAAGCTCGGTCTTTCGCGCGGCGAGCAGCTCGATGCCTTGGGCGTCATGAAGCGGATGGCCGGCCAGGTCGAGCAGTTCACCCCCTACTCGCGCGTGGCCGCCGATCCCTGGATCCGCACGCTCCCAACTGAACGGCAAGCGGCGCTGTGTGCGGCTTACGAACCGCTGGTCAAGTCGAAGCTGGCGACGCGAGTCAGCGGCAATCACGGTGACTACGATGCGCTTCCCTACGATGCCCAGATGCTCTACGACTTCCGTCTCGACAATGCGCTGGCGGCCAAGGGCGAAGACGCGGCCGAGCCGGAGGAGCGTGAAGCGCTCTTGAAGCTACAAAAGGTCATGAAGTCACTGCCGGCGGAGAGCGGTGCCCCGGTGCCCTATGCCGTGATCCTCAAGGCCGACGGCGACCGCATGGGCGCCCTTCTGCAACAGGCCAAGCAGGCGGCGGATTCACGCGCGATCTCCCAATCGCTGCATGGCTTTGCTTCCAGCGTTCGCGAACTGGTACGCCAACACCACGGTCATGCCATCTACTCCGGCGGCGACGACGTGCTCGCTCTGGTACCGCTGCCGGAAGCCTTGGCCTGTGCGCGGACACTGGCCGAGGCCTTCGCGAAGGCACTCCAGCCGGTGGCCAAGTCGCTCGGACTCAACGCCGCCGAGCATCCGACGCTTTCCGTCGGGCTGGCCATCGGCCATCTGATGGAACCGCTGGGTGCGTTGCGCAAGCGAGCCGGTCACGCCGAGCATCTGGCCAAGGGCGATACCGAGAAGAGGCCACGCAATGCCCTGGCCATCGTGCTGGGGATTCGCTCCGGCGGCGAACTGGAATGGCGGGCCAACTGGGACGACAGCAAGGCGCTCGCCGACCTGGAAGCCTTCACCACCGCCTATCGTGACGGCCGGCTGCCCAGCCGGGTGGCCTACGATCTGCGTGCCATCGACAGGCGTCTGGCCTGGATGCGTCAGGATGACAGCGAAATCGCACGTGGAATGCGCAAAGCCGAGGTCGCGCGCATGCTTGACCGGGCGCGGGAAGAAGGCGGCACCGATGAGCTTTCGCCGGCGCTGCGGGAATTAATTCTGACCCGTGCCGGTGGCCCGACATCGACCCCAAGCCCGTCTTTGGCCAAATTGGCCGATACATTGATTCTGGCGCGCTGGCTCTCCGCCCGCACTGTCGCCGATCTGGGAGTACGCGACCAATGAGCAAGAAGGGCAAGAAGCAACCCAAGATCAATTACAACAAGCAGCAGCGCCTGCAGGGCCAGTCGAGCACGGCACGGGCGATACCCGCCGCCCAGTCTGCCCGCGTTCAGCGCGAGGCGCCCAAGTCCGCTGCCTCCAGCCCGATCGTCAGTCTGGAGCCACTGGCCCCGCTGATCGTGCGTTCGGGGCGTCCGTTCGACGATCAGGCCGGCGCCGATGCGCCGCGTTTCCCGCCGCCCTCGACTCTGGCGGGCTGTCTGCGCACAGCGTGGGCGCGGGCCAAGGATCAGGCGTTTGGTCCCGATCTCGCTAAACTGGCCGTGGCCAGTCCGTTTCTGGCACAAGTCGACGACACGGGAAACATCGTGCGCTTGCTCGCGCCCAAACCGGCGGATGCCCAGTATTTCGGGCATGGCGCAGAGGCCAAGTGTCTGCGCTTGGAGCCGAGTCGCTTCGAGGATGGCTGTAACGCCGATCTCCCCGATGGACTGCGCCCGCTGCGTCTGTCCGAGACGATCCAGGGCAAGGCCAGCAAGGGGCCGGCCTGGTGGGACTGGAAGGATCTGATCGCCTTTCGCCGGGGGCAGCCGCTCAGCCACCCGCGGCTGACCGAACGCGGCTGGTTGCCGCCATCCGGGGATCGGCGCACCCATGTGGCCATCGACGCGGTGACGCAGGCGGCTGAATCCGGGCGGTTGTTCCAGACTGAAGGGCTGGATCTGGAGCCGGACAATCCATGGCTGGAGAAGTCCGAGGCCCCGTGTTTGCGCCTGCTCGCACGCTGTGCCGAGCCGCTGCCCGGTGGACTGGTCCATCTGGGCGGGGAACGGCGTCTGACCCGTCTGCACCCGGAACCGGAGACGGTCTGGCCGACTCCGCCGGCGACCTGGTTCCAGGATATCCAAAAGGCTGGCGGTTTGACTCTGACGCTGCTCACGCCCGGCGTGTTCCAGGCGGGCTATCGCCCCGGTTGGCTCAATGTTTGGGTTGATGACCGGCTCACCGGCGAGCCGCCGATTGCCCCCGGCGTGCGGCTACAGCTGATCGCCGCCGCCGTCGAGCGCTGGCAGCCGCATTCGGGCTGGGATCTGGCCGCACAACAGCCGCGTCCGACCCGCAAACTGGTCGGCGCCGGCGCGACCTACTGGTTCCGCCTGCTCGAACCGACCGCGCCCGAGGCGCTGGCCGCGCTGTGGCTTGCCAGTCTGTGCGACCTGGAACAGGACCGGCGCGACGGCTATGGCTTGGCCCTGCCGGCGCCCTGGAAACCCACCGACTGACGCCGACCTTTCCGAATCGCTTCAAAGGATGACATCATGCACGCACGACTCTTTCATCTGCATACCCTCTCCGCGCTCCATTGCGGTACCGGCCGGTCGGTCGGCGTGGTCGATCTGCCGATCGCCCGCGCCCGCGCCACCCAACTGCCGATCGTGCCCGGCTCCTCGCTGCGCGGCGTTCTGCGTCAGGAGATCGGTGCGCGGGATGCCGACCTCGAACGCACGCTGTTCGGTCCCCGCACAATCAAGGACAACGCCAACAGCTTCGCCGGGGCGCTGGCCGTCGGCGATGCCCATCTGCTGGCCATGCCGGTGCGGGCGCTGGCCGGTATCCTGTGCTATGTAACCGCGCCCTTCATTCTGCGCCGCTATGCGCGCGATCTGGCAGATGTGGGGCTGACAACTCTGGAGATCCCCAGTCCGGCCAATCGTGAGCACGCTCTGGTGCCGACCGATTCGGTCAACCTGCTCGACAACAACACCCTGGTGCTCGAAGACCTTGATCTGGGAGCGCAACGTAACGCTCTGACGCTGGAATGGGCCAGGATCATCGCCGCGCGGGTCCACCCGCACGAAACCAGCGGCCAGACCGATTTCATTCAGCGCTTCGCCATCCTGCCCGATGACATTCTCGGCTATCTGAGCGAGACGGCGACCGAACTGCGCACCCGCATCAGCATCGACCAGGACACGGGCACGGTGAAGAAGGGCGCGCTCTGGTTCGAGGAGCATCTGCCTGCCGAGTCGGTGCTGTGGGGGCTGTATGCGCTGAGCGATTCCAATGAGCCGGGCAAGCCGAAGCGCGCCGATGCACTCGCCCAGGCGCTCCCGGCCAGCCCCACGCTGCTGCAACTCGGCGGACAGGCGGGCGTCGGACGCGGTCTGGTGCGGCTGCTGACGCAGGAGGTGGCGGCATGAAGATGCGTGCCCACCATGTGGCGAAGGCGGCCTATGCGTGTGTCGAGGCCCGCCAGAACGAACCCAACAAGAAGAAGTACGGGGCCATCGCCCACAAGCTGCCGGGGATGATCCTGCAGAACGGTCTGGCTCAGGCCACGGGCTTTCTGCTGGCCAAGGGGGCCGGCGCCTCTGAGCATTTGATGCTGCTCGATGATCTGAAGGAGGTGCTGCGTGCCGGCGGAACGGTCACGGTCACGAGCGGCGAAGCCCTGCATCGGGAGATCATCGCCGCGGATCTGGCCAAGACCCTGAAATACACCCGCGCCGCCCTGGAAGCCTCCGGCTGGATCAAGCGTTATGTGCAGGGCGTGCTGCGGGTCACGGCGACCGGCGACGACAGTGGAGAACAGGAGGGCTGAAGATGGCAACTCAACTCATGCGCGAAGCGCTGCGTCGGCTGTATCCCGTCGCCAATGACGCGCATCCCGGACTGCTGATGCAGCGGGGACTCATGGAGCACAACGAAGAGAACAAGGAAGCAAAGACAGCGCATATCCGTAAGATTTGCGGGATCACATCGACGCCCTTCTACCACAATGCCTACCAGCGCTGGCGGACCGCCACCGCCGATCCGCTGCGCTTTCGTCAGCTTGAACTGGCGCTGGAATCGCGCCTGTTCATCGGTCTGACCGGCGGCGGAATGCTGGAAACGGGGTGCGCGATCAGCCACAGCTACGGGATGCCCTATATTCCCGGTTCCAGCGTCAAGGGTGTGGTGCGAGCGCAAGTATGCGGTAGCCCGTTTGCCGGTCAGCATCCGGAAGTAATCGCTGAACTCTTCGGTGCCGAGGCTGATCCGACACCGGAGGCGCCCTATCCGCAAGGGCTGTCGGGACTGGTGACTTTCCACGATGCCTGGTGGGTGCCCGGTTCCGCCGAGCACCCGCTGGTCGAGGAGATCGTCACCACGCATCATCTGGAGTATTACGGCACCGAGGGCCGCACCCCGGCCACCGATTTCGACAGTCCGGTACCCAATGCTCAGATCGCCGTTCAGGGGAACTTCCTGTTCGTACTGGAAGGACCGCTTGCATGGCTGGAATTGGCCCAACGGATGCTGATCGCCGCGCTCTCCAAACGTGGGATCGGGGCCAAGACCCGTACCGGCTACGGACTGTTCGATCCCGCGCCGCAGAAACCCGCCGGGCCAGTCTGCGCCTGGGTGGATGAAACCATTGCCCGTCTGGCCCAGCAGAACAATAATGCCAAACCCGATGACGTCCTGCGCAGCAAAGGACTGGCGGGCGAATGGGCGGCGCTGACCGATCCGGCACTGAAGGCCGAGGCGCTGGAGGATATTCGGTCGCGCTGGCAGGCTAAAGGATGGTGGGATGAGCCGCCCGGCAAATCGGCCAAGCAGGCACGCGCCATCTATGACGGCTGATCACCGGTCGGAGCGGGCGCGGCGCGGATCTTGCGTTGCTGCGCCCGCTGCTCCGGGTTTCCAGCCTGAGCGATGCCATCGAGTCGGGCGCGGCCTACATCGCCGACATGGCGCAACGCTTCGGCGACCATAGCCCGATCATCAGCCTCGGCCGGTTACCGGATGGCGGCACGGCCCTGGTACGCAGCAGCCAGCCGCTCCAGGACGCGCCCTGCCCGTTGCATCCGCTGACGCAGCCGATTCCCGCCTGGCTGATAAATCGCCGCAAGCTTGCGGTTCCAACCAAACACGCGGACTGAGGCTATCGTGGCGCTCCATCACCACCGGCCACATGGAGCACCACGATGTCGACCCAACCCCAACACCGCCTGACCGCCGCCCTGCGTGCCCCGCAACATGGCTCCCCGCTGTGGGCGCACGTCGGCGCACGCACCACCGTCCCGACCCTGCACGCGGCACTCACCGCCGGTACCACGCCCCGGCGCCCGGAACTGGCCTGCTCGACCTCCATCATCACCATCGTGTACTAACCGGGAGCTTCAGCCATGCGTACCCTGGCTCTGTGCGTCGGCCCCGGCCGGCTGCACCTGATTCCCGCCACGCAGGCGGACCTGATCGTCGCGGGCGCGGACGCCGAACCGCCGCTGCGCCACGAAACCCCCGAGCGCCTGACCCTGAGCGCCCCGTCGCAGACCCGGTTCGGCTTCAGCGTGCCGCCGGCCGTCGACTGGACGCTGCACGTCCCGCCCGACTTCGATCACCTGCTCGTGCAGTCGGCGGGCACGACGGTGATCTCCGAGGGGTTGGCCTGGATCGACGTGCGCCTGGAGGGCGCCACCTCGCGCTTTGAGTGCCGCGCGCCCCATCTCGGCACGCTGTCGCTGGTCGGCACCGGGCAACAGGCCGACGTCCAGGTCGGACGCCTCCAGTGCCTGAGCCTCGATGGTCTCAATAACCGCGCCACGCTCGTCCATGCCGAAGCCTTCGCGCTGGAGCGCCACGGCCACGGACTGGGCTGTCAGGTTACGGCACCCAGCGCCCAACCCGGCACGGCGCATCGTCTGAACTGCCGGCTCAACGGTCTGCGTCAGGTGGTGGAGATCCGGCATGCGGCCTGATTCCGGCAACGCCCTGGTCTTCAAGCCGACCCGCGCCTGTCCGGCGCGCTGCGACTTCTGCTGCGATCCCCGCGAGGCGTCGCGTGAGCGCCTGCGCCGCACCGAGATGCTGGCCCTGCTGGAGCGTCTCACCGAAGCGGTGCCGGGGCTGATCCGCACGGTCGGTTTCACGGGCGGCGAGCCGTTTCTGGTGTTCGCCGATGTGCAGGCAGTCCTGGAACGGGCCGCCGAATCGGGACTCGGCGGGGCGGTGGTGTCCTCCTCGCATTGGGCCAAGAGTGCCGCTGAAGCCCGCCAGCGCCTGTCGGCGCTGGCTCAGGCGGGGCTGCAACGCTACTCGACCTCGTGCGATCCCGAGCATCTGCGGTTTGTGCCCCTGGAGCGCATCCGCCACGCCGTCACCGCTGCCCTGGATCTGGGCCTGGCCGTGACGGTGACGGGCACCTTTGCCGATCCCGGCGCCTCCGTCGCGTCCCTGCTCGGCGAGGATCTGGCTGCACAGGTGGCGTGCGAGGACAAGCTGATCGCGCCTTTTGGGCGTGCTACCGGACAGGCGGCCACCGCCCGGCGCTATGGATTGCCGACCGATCCGGCCGCCTGGGGCTGTTACCGGCGTCTGGGACACGACATCCTCGTCCAGCCCAACGGCGACGTGCTGCCCTGCTGCGCCACCAACAACACCATCAATCCGCTGGTGTTCGGTAACATCCGGGCCGGCGATGACCCGACCGAGATCGTCCAGGCCATCACGCGCTCCTTTCTGCTGCGGGTGCTCAAGTTCGAGAGCTTCGCCACCCTGCGCGCGCTGGTGACGGCGCACGCGCCCAACCTGGACTGGCCCGATCCGGCGCATGCCTCCGGTCCCTGTGGCTATTGCGCCGAGGTGTTCGGCGATGTCGAGCGCGCGACCGTCATCCTGGAGGCGCTGGCCCAGGCTCAACCGGCGTACCGGCAACAACTGGCTCGCCAAGCGGGGCTGTCCGAAGCGACCCTGAGCGCGCCGGCCGAGCTGTGAAGATCGGCTACAAGCTTGTGACCGACACGCGATCCGTTCAGCCGCGTTAGCGTATCAGCCGTCACACAACAACCGACGCGCCTCGCCGCACTGGCGGCGGCGGGGATGGCGAGCCTCTTTGATTGATCGACACCGGATGGAGCGCTCCATATGGGCCAAGCACTGAACCAACACACCCTCATGCAGGCCCTGGACTGGACCTATGACAAGGCCGTCAACGGTGTGGCCGGCTTGGACTCAGCCAGCGATCCGGCACGCGACTACATGCAGCAGACCGGATCACGGCGTGACCAGGCCCAGAGTTTGATTCGCTGGCAGAGCACCAAGGCCACGACCTCTGGGTTCCTGACCGGTCTGGGCGGCATCGTGACGCTGCCGGTGACACTCCCGATCAATGTCGCCAGTGTCATCTACATCCAGATGCGCCTGGTGGCCGCTGTGGCGGTGATGGGCGGCTACGACGTTCGCGACGACCGCGTGAAGGTGCTGGTCTATGCCTGTCTGACCGGCAACGCCGCCAAGGACATCATCAAGGATGTCGGCATCGTCATCGGGCGCAAGCTCACTGAGCGGGCGATCCGAGGCATCTGCGCCAAAACGCTCACGGCCATCAATCAGAAAGTCGGGTTCCGGCTGTTGACTAAGTTCGGCCAGAAGGGCGTCATCAACCTGGGCAAACTGGTTCCGGTGGCCGGTGGGGTCATCGGCGGGAGTCTCGATGCCGTCGCCACCCGTACCATTGGTCACATCGCCCGCGAGACCTTTATCCAGTGCGCCGTAAAACCCCGCCCTTTAGGGCGGGGATATAAGGCGCTCGCCCGAAGGGCGAAAGGGGTGTTTTTACAAGCTATAGTTAGTGTATAATATGCGCCATGATCGTTCAACGCGCCTACCGCTATCGTTTCTATCCGACGGAGGAGCAGGCCGAGCAGTTGGCCCGCTCGTTTGGCTGCGCGCGTTGGATCTATAACTGGGGTCTTCAGCAGCGCACCGACGCCTTCTATCAGCACGGCCGGCGCCTCTACTACAAAGACCTCGCCGGGCAACTGAAAGTCCTGAAGCAAGCCCCGGACACCGCCTGGCTCGCCGAGGTCTCCAGCGTCATCCTACAACAGGCGCTGCGGCATCTGGACGCGGCCTTCGCGCGGTTCTTCAAAAAACAGGCCGGATATCCGGCCTATAAGTCGCGCCGGGGCGATCAGTCCTGCTCCTACATGCGCAATGGCTTTACGTTCCGCGACGGGCGGCTGACCTTGGCTAAACAGCGCGAACCGCTCGACATCCGCTGGTCGCGGCCGTTACCGAAAGACGCGGCGCCGTCCTCTGTGACCGTCACCCGCACCACGGGCGGAAAATACTACGTCTCGTTCTTGATCGAGGCGAACGTCCAGCCGTTGCCGGCGACGACCCAGGAAACGGGTATTGACCTCAACGTCAAGGAACTGGTGCTGAGTACCGGCCGGCGCTTTCAGCCACCCAAGGCGCTCAAGCGGCTCGAACAGCGCAAGCGGCGCTATCAACGCGCCTGCCGGCGTAAGGTCGCGGCGGCCAAGACGGCCCTGGGCCTAGATCCCCAGGCGCCGCTGCCCAAAGGCACGCGCCTGCCGATCTCCAACAACCTGCACAACGCCCACAAAAAAGTGGGGCGCATCATGGAGCGCCAGGCCAATGTGCGCCGCGACTGGCAGCACAAAACCACTACCACCATCGTGCGCGAGAACCAAGTGATCGCGATGGAAGACCTCTACGTCCGGGGCCTGACCGCCGGCGCCAAGGGAACAGCCGAGCAGCCGGGGAAACGGGTTCGCCGGAAAGCGGGCCTCAACCGGGCGATCCTGGACGTGGGGTTCGGTGAAATCCGCCGTCAGATCGACTACAAGGCCCAATGGTACGGGCGCACCATGGTACTGATCGACCGCTGGTATCCGTCGAGTCAGCGCTGTTGCCGCTGCGGACACCTGCATCGGGCGCTGCGCCTGAGCGACCGCCACTGGACCTGTTCGGCGTGCGGCACGCGCCATGACCGCGATCTGAATGCGGCGCGCAACATCCTGGCGGCAGGCCAGGCCATCCTCCAGGGCGCGGACGCCCTGCGGGTGCATGAGTGAGTTGGGACTACCGGAGGACGTCCGGGACGTAAAGCCTGTGGAGCGGGCGCTGACGGCGGAACGGCGGTGGTTGAGCCGATCTACGCGTCATCCCGCATTGAAGCAGGAAAGGCGGTTCGCGAGGACCGCCCGGCCGGGGAGCCGTACCCTGGGAATCCCCGTCCTTTAGGGCGGGGAGGATGTCAATGTTGCGGCGGACTGAGCACGCCGACTCACAGCCTGCAACCCCCGGAAATCCAAGGACACTAAAATCATGTCTGAACACACCGCCCCCCGCCGCATCCTGCTCGCCGTCACCGGCCTGACCCCGCAGATCGTCACCGAGACGCTCTATGCGCTGGCCTGCCAGCAGGAGCCACCCTGGATTCCGCACGAAATTCATCTGATCACCACCGCCACCGGGGCCGGCAACGCCCGGCTCAACCTGCTCGCGGGCGAGGGCTGGTTTCATCGGCTGTGCGAGGACTATGGGCTACCACCGATCACCTTCACCCCCGAGCAGATCCATGTCCTCCAGGACGCCGACGGCCAGCCGCTCGACGACATCCGCACCCAGGCCGATAACACCCTGGCGGCGGATTTCATCACCGAGACCCTGCGTCAGTTGACCGAAGACCCCGACAGCGAGATCCATGTCTCGATTGCCGGGGGCCGCAAGACCATGGGTTATTACCTTGGCTATGCGCTCTCGCTCTACGGGCGGCCCCAGGATCGGCTGTCGCATGTGCTGGTCTCCGACCCCTACGAGACCAACCGCGACTTCTACTATCCGACGCCCTACGAGCATCCGATCCACAGCCGGCGAGGTGACAAGGAGGTCACGGTCGATGCCCGCCACGCGCATGTGGATCTGGCCGATATCCCCTTCGTGCGCCTGCGCGATGGTCTGCCCGAGCGGCTGCGCACCGGACAGGCGGGGTTCACCATGGCTGTGGCCACGGCCAACCGTGGCCTTCAGGAACCCCGTCTGGTGCTGGATGTGGCGCAACAGCGCGTCTGGGCCGATGACGAGGAGATCGTGTTGAGCAAGACCCCGTTTGCCATCCTGTTGTGGCTGGCGGAACGGGCCAGGCGTGGAGAGTCCACGACCGACTGGTCGCAGCCGGAGGTGGCCCGCGAGTTTTTGTCCGACGTCGCCACCCGGATCTTCAACCCCAACGGCGGGGAGTATCAGCGCATCGATGAGTCGCTCGGCTGGCGAATCGCCAAGGCCTGTGAACCCAACGAATACTTCCAGCCCCACAAGGCCAATATCAACAAAGCCCTGACGCACACTTTGGGCAAACGCTCGGCTGAACGCTATCTGATCGGGATCGGGCGCGGCAAGGACAACGCCATTCCCCTGACCCCGGAACAGATCGAGATCCAGGGCTGCTGAGGCGCGTCCAGGCGGCGCAGATCAGCGCCAAGCGACGGCGATCGATTCGCCGTCGGCCAGCGTCCCGGCGGGCATCATTCCAGATGCCGGATCGTGATGCCCTCCCAGTGCGCCTGGAGATGCTCGGCGACCAACCGCCGGTGACAGTGGCGCGGGCCGGCCTCGCTGCACAGCAGACAGGCCCCATCGAACAGCGCCGGATCGAGGGTGGTGATGACCTGCCGCTCGGTGAGCAGCGCCCGGAACTGGCGTTCGTAGACGCCCCAGTCGCCACCTTGCTTCTTGTAGTCATCGAGCAGGGCGGCCGTGGGCGCCAGTTCCGGCACCTCCTGATAATCGATCCCGCCGAGCGCCTGGAGGAAGAAGCGCAGATCGTCGCGCTTGGCGAATCCCGCCAGCTGCGAGCGGTTGTTGAGGCGCACGTCCAGCACGCGCCGCACGCCGTGGGTGGTGAGCAGGCCGAAGAAACGCTCGGCGTTCTTCTGGGTAAAGCCGATGGTATAGAGGGTCATGGGTTGGACTCCGCGTCGTGAAGTTCGTCCGGACGATAGGCCAGACGCTCGCCCTGTTGGCGATAGGCCAGCGCCTCCAGCTCGGCATCGGTGTGAAACAGATCCGGGTGTTCGAGTCCCAGGTGGGCGCGCAGCCGGCACAGGGTCTCGGCGTGCGGTTCCAGGGTGCCGTCGTAGAGGATGTGTTCGACGGGTAGACCCTGCTCGACCAGCGACCGGCTGATCAGGATGGTGCGGTGACAGGTCATCGGATCGCGCTCGGCACACAGCAGGGCCAGACGATAGCGCTGTGCCCCCTGAGCGATCCGCGTCACGCCGTCGCGAAAGCGCGGGGTCCGGGCCAGACGTTCGTAGTCGACCTGACCGTCCCGGAGGGCGGCCGGATCGTCCGAACGCGCGCCGCACGCGCGCCCGAGAAACACATAGGCCACACCCGCTTCGCGCAGGGCCGCCTGGAGCGGCTCGCGGTTGAACTGGGGATGGCGGCGGCTGTAGGGGGCCGAACGCACATCGGCAATGGCCGTGATCCGGTGACGCTGGAGTAGCGCCAGAAACGCCTCCAGGGTGTGATCGGAGTGTCCGAGGGTATAGAGGATCGAAGACATCGCAATGAACCTACGGGCTGAGGATGGCGGCGGCGAGCTTGTAAGCATAGCCGTTCCAGGGCGGGGCCAGGCTTACGCACACGAAGCTGTCGGGGCGCTGTGCGACCACGCCATTGGAGTGTCCGGCATAAGCCGCCTTGAGGTCGGGGTCGGTCACGACCAGATCGTAGGTGACGGCGCGGTGGACGAAGCGGGCACGCAGTTTCTTCCAGGCCACATGCAGCCAGACGGTCAGCGGGCCGATTAGGAGCAAAGAGTGATCGAGTTCTGCCAGACGCTCGGCGGGCACGCGGTCGTTGCAGCCGGCCGCGGTCGAATGGCCGTTGATCCACAGGGTCGCGACCGGGTCGACCAGTGCGGGCAAGCACGCGGCGTCCAGGCGTCCGACCCGGTTCCAGGCGTACTGCGCGTGGATCAGATGGTTCTCCGACTGGAACCCCATGGGCGCCGGGCCGCGCACCGGGACCGTCACCACGTCGAGCAGGGCTGGAGTGGTGCCGTCGGTGAGCGCCTGATCAGCCAACGTGAGCGCGCCGGTGGGATGGGCGCTGACGGGACGGATCCAAGGGCCGAAGCGGTCATTGGCCAGCCGCTTGCCAGCCAGACAACGACCGTTGTTCTTGCAGGAGTTGGCCAGAACGACCAAGGTTTGGGTCTGGGGTTGGGTCGGGTGAGCCTTCATTGGACAGCGACGCCTCAAGACGATCCGTGATGATGGGAGGCAGTCTGCCCGGCTCGGGGGCGGGGTGCCGGAGGTGCAAGCTTGTGGCGAGGCGTCAGGCGGCCAGATCCCAGTCGCGGTCGTCCGAGTCGATCACGGTGACGGACGGATCAGGAGTTCGGGTCGGTTCTGACGGCTTGAGGCCCAGCCAGCCCGGCGCAAGCGGTTGCAGCACGGCGGTCAGTCCCAGCCGGCGCACCTCGGGCGGATGCAGGCCACGGATCCGCTCGGCCAGTTCGGCGGCCTGCTCGGGGTCAAGTTCACCCTGAAGCGCGCCTTCTTCCTCCAGTTCGGCCAGACGCGCCATCCAGGCCGAAGCCTCGGCGGCGATGGCTTCGCGCTCGGCACAGACCGCCCGCACCCGCTCCGGCGGCACGGCGGCGAGCACACGGGCGATGAAGTGCGCCACCAGCGCGCGTTCAGCGGCGGACGGCTCGGTGTTGGCCGTGGCCTGGTGCTGGACCAGGAGCGGTCCCGATTCGGTCATCTGCACCTCGAAGGTCGAGCACGACTGGCCGTGCCGGTCGCGCACCGCATAGATCCCCATGGCGTGAAGCAGGCATTCGCCGGCATAGGTGCCGACGCAATGCGCTAGACGCAGCCCCTCATGCTCCAGGTCAGCCTGACTGGTCAGCTCCAGGATCCGGTAGTCGCTCTGGGTGTGGGAGCCGGGTGTCCAGGCCGGCCAGGTCAGCGGTTCAGCGGTCTCGGGATCGGCGTCCGCACGGGCCAGACTGAAGGCCAGACGCGCCGTGCGCCATTCTTGGGCCAGGGTCATGAGACGGGCCAGCCCCGAGCGCCCGAACCAGCGCGGGAAGAACGTGCAGGGCGGCTGAAGCGGGACCGCCGTTTCGTCCAGGCCGTTGGCGTTCGCCCAGTCGATCAGCGCCGGACGCACCCCGTAGTGCCAGGCCGCCTGCATCATCTCGAAGAGGGCGTCGACGTCCAGGCGCGTGCCGACCTGTTGGGTCAGGGCCTGGAGTCCATCGGCCCAGCCATGGCGGAAGGGCTTGATGAGCCGGATCGGCTCGACGTCCAGACAGGTGGCCAGGGTGTCGAGCCGCTCGGCCAGGGCCAGACAGGGTGCCCAGTCGGCTTCGGTGCGCGGCAGATACTCCGCCGGCCAGCGGTCGAGGCGCTGGAGCCGCGTCCGGCGGGCGGCGAAAATCCGTGGATCACGCAAGCTCCGGGTGCGGGCGATGGTGCGCGGCTTGACCTGGAAGTGGTTGGCCAGGGCGCGTTGCAGCGGTTCCCCGGCGATCACCGCCCGGCGCAGACGGGCTTCGGTGCGCAACACTCCGGCATAGGCCGGGAAGGTCTGGGCGGCCTGGAGGCGTCGGGTGCGGGTCGTCTCATCGCCCGCACCATAGTCGTTGAACACCTCGGGTGTCGGCGTCCCTTCGGCCCGGATCACGGCCAGCCGTTCGGCGTCCAGGGCCGACAGCCACTCGCCGAGCGCGGCGCGACACAGCGCGGCCTCGACCTGGGTCAGCATCCAGTGTTCAGAAGGGCCGGCGGGACTGGCGCGATGGGCGTTAGGGTGATCGAGCACGGCGTCGGCCAGATGCTCGGCCAGGGTCATCAGCCAGGGCGACTCGGGATCGAGCGCCGGCCAGCCGCGCAACACGCGCCCGCCGATCAGAAGACTGGCGTTCGGACGTTCGACGCCATAGGCAAACACCTGACGATCGGCCTGCTCGACCAGCCACAGCCGGTGATAGCGGCCGGGTTGACCGGCCAGGGGCGTGGGCGTGGTGAAGTCGACGCGCAGGGCTTGGCGCACGCTGACCGGCAGCCCACGGCGCATCAGCCAGGCGCGGGGCGCGCCGAGCCGGCCTTCCGACAGCAGCCGGTTGAGGAGTGTCACACTGGCGGCGTTCAGACCGGGATCCCCGATGCGGCGATAGCTCCAGTGTTCGAACGGCTGACCGTCGGGACGCATGGCGTGAGACTCCGCGCGCGGGCGCTCTGAGGACGAGGCCCGCAGTATCGTCCCCCCGATGGACGCCGGGGTCGGGCACAAGCTTGTCGCCCCCCACCGTTATCGGCTGCACCGGTTCAATACGTCACCACCATCCATCATCCACACCACACGGAGGATTCCATGGCCACCTATTTCGTCTCCCGCCATCCCGGCGCCCATGACTGGGCCGCTGAGGAGGGCTTTGCGGTCGAGGCCGTCATCGTGCATCTGGATCCGGCGCTCATTCAGCCGGGCGATCGCGTCATCGGCTCGCTGCCGGTGAATCTGGCCGCTGAGGTCTGTGCGCGCGGCGCGCGCTATCTGCATCTGTCGCTGGATCTGCCGCCGGAACTGCGGGGCCGGGAACTGAGCACCGAACAGATGCGCGCCTGTGGGGCACGGATCGAGGAGTACCGCATCACGCGCGTTGAGCCGACGGACGCCGCTGCAAGCTTGTGACGCCCGCTTGAGACGGGGGGATGCGGTTTCATAGACGCACCGAATCATCGGCCCTGAACCCTCAACACGGAAGCTGCTCATGCGCCACCTCCCCGTCTCGTTCCTGCTCGGTTCCACCCTCCTGCTCACCAGCGGCTGCGCCACCGTCACACGCGGCACCACCGACACCCTGGTCATCGACAGCGACCCGCCCGGCGCTCAGGTCACGCTCTCCAACGGGATGAGCGGCCAGACACCGGCGAGCTTCAAGCTCTCGCGCAAAACCACCCTGGTGGTCGACATCGCCAAAGCGGGCTACGAGCCGGTCAAGGTCAACGTCCAGCCGCAGATCTCCGGGGCCGGGGGCGCGGGTATGGCCGGCAACGTGCAGCGGCTGCACCGGGCCGTGCGCCGCGAAGGGATCGCGCTGCAACGCTCGGTCTTTCTGGTCCGGGGCAGCGAGTCCGACATTGAGGCGCTGCTCGATCGTCTGGAGGCCCTGATGGATGTGGCCAAGGATGATCTGCGTGCCTATCCGGTCGCCGCACCCTCAGCACTCTGGTTGCAGGGACAGTGCGTCGTCCAGGGCCATCTGCTCGGCGATGGCGAAGCGGCCATCGAATCACGCCCCAGCGCGCCCGGTTGGCGGGCACTGACCACGCCGACACCCCCCGTGCTTCCGTTCACCCGGAGTCAATCATGAACGCCCAACTGCTGCTCGTCATCGACCACCGCGACACGCAACGGACGCTCGACGGCGGAGCCTTGCGCCTGGTCACGCCCGGCGCCCAACCGCGCCCTATCCCGCTCGGCGTGCTCGGGCTGGTGGTGGTGCATGGACGCGCCCTGGTCGGGTGCGCTGTCCGGCGGGCGCCGGCCGAGCGCGGGATTCCGGCCGTGATGCAACCGGGACGCGGGCGTGGGGCCTGTGCCTGGATGGGGCCGGCGTTGGGGTCGACGGGCGTCTGGCGCGCAGCCCAGCATCGGGCGGCTGAACGGGTCGAGCGGCGTCTGATGTCGGCGCGGGATCTGATCGCCGCCAAGCTCCCGGCGCAGGCGCGCGTCATCGAGCGCTTGCCCGTGGCGTCGGACCCGCCCGAGACTCGGATCGCGGTGCGTCGTCAGCAAGATCCGGCGCTTGCCCGACTGGGTCAGGCATCCAGCACGACAGCGGTCATGGGACTCGAAGGTTCGGCGGCCGCCGCCTGGTTCCGCCGGCTGACCCTGTGGCTGTCGTCGAAGTGGGGATTCCAGGGGCGCACTCGCCGTCCGCCCCGTGATCCGGTCAATGCACTGCTTTCGCTTGGGTACACCCTGCTCGGCGGGGAGATGCCGGCGGTCATTCAGCAACAGGGGCTGGATCCGGCGCGCGGACTGCTGCATGAACTGGTTCCGGGACGCGAATCCCTGGTGCTCGATCTGATCGAACCCCTACGTCCATCCGTCGATCTGGTGGTACTCGGGATGCCGGATCGTCTGCTCACGCCCGAGGATTTCACCAACAGCCCCGAGGATGGATGCCGGTTGTCGAAGGAGGCGCGCGGGCGCTTCTATCAGGCCTGGGCACAGGCACGGCAGGACTGGCCCGATTTGCAGGCGACGTTGGAGGATGAACGCGCAGGCACCGTGGTCAGTCTCACACAACTGTGCCGCCGTCAGACCGAAGTCTTGCGTCAGGTACTCAAGCCGGTTATGACCGGTCAATGCAACCAGGGCGATGAATTCAGATTGGAGTTCTGAAAAGGTCGGATGTCGGCGTTAAAAACGCTTGATCCAAGCGCCAAGTTCGATACTATCGAACTTGGCCGGCAAGGCCACTCTGACCCTGATATCTGTTGTATTTTTGGTCAAAACTTGACCTAACTTTTTTTTCCTGATTAGTTACGAACCTCAGCAGACTCGTCTCTTCTAGTCTACACTCTCAGTAGATGCCACTCACCGGAGACAGCTGATGCCTCAGAACACGATTCAGTTTCAGAAAGGCTTGAGTTTGCCGGAGTTTCTCCAGAACTACGGAACCGAGGACCAGTGCAAACAGGCCCTTGAACAGTGGCGTTGGCCGCAAGGCTTCGTCTGCCCGAGCTGCGGACACGCGGGTGAGCCGGTGCGCTTGCGCACGCGGGCGCTGTTGCAGTGTCGCCACTGTCATCATCAAACCTCACTGATCGCCGGAACGATCTTTGAGGCGACCAAGTTGCCGCTGACGACCTGGTTTTCGGCGATGTTTCTGCTGACACAGCAGAAAAACGGGATCTCGGCCCTGGAGCTCAAACGGCATCTGGGCGTGTCCTATTTGACGGCGTGGCGGGTTAAGCACAAATTGTTGCAAGTCATGAAAGAGCGCGACGATCAAACGCCGCTCAGCGGCGTCATCGAGGTCGACGACGCCTACTGGGGCGGCGAGCACCACGGGGGCAAGCGCGGGCGCGGCTCACCGAACAAGGTTCCATTCATCGCCGCGCTCTCGTGCGACGAGGACAACCACCCCATCGGCCTGCGCTTGGGTAAAGTCGCCGGCTTCCGCAAAACCGAGGTCGAACGCTTCGCCAAGCGCCACTTTGACCCCAGCGCCCTCATCCGCACGGATGGATTGTCCTGCTTCAGCGTCATCGCCGCGGCCGGATTCGAGCACCAGCCGATCGTCACCGGCGGCGGCCACCCCAGCATGGAGATTCCTGAGTTCCAGTGGCTCAATACCGTGCTGGGCAACGTCAAAAACAGCCTGCAAGGCTCCTACCATCATCTCAGCGGCAAGCATCTGCCGCGCCACCTCGCCGAGTTCTGCGATCGCTTCAATCGCCGCTTCGACCTCGCCGCCATGCTGCCGCGCTTGGGCAAAGCCGCGGTGCGTACACCCCCAATGCCGCATCGCCTCCTCAAACTAGCTGAGCTATGTTAATAATCAGGAACTTTTTTGCCGACTCTATGTGTATATCAGAGCTTGTCTATCAGATTGATTTTTCAAGCAAAAGTTATCCACAAGGGGTCCGCATTGAGACCCGCTTTCGAGGGGATTAAGACGAAGCGCAAATCCTCCGACGAATCGAGTTCCGAGTCCGCATTGAGACCCGCTTTCGAGGGGATTAAGACAAGTCGGCTCGGGCATAGGTCAATCTCTCCATTCGGTCCGCATTGAGACCCGCTTTCGAGGGGATTAAGACCGCCCCTGAGACCTGGTTATTGGTGCTCTCGAGTCCGCATTGAGACCCGCTTTCGAGGGGATTAAGACGCAGCGACAGAGACCATTTCGCGCCACGCGGCAGTGTCCGCATTGAGACCCGCTTTCGAGGCGATTAAGACAAACGGCACAGACTGCATCGAGAGCAACCTCGGTCCGCATTGAGACCCGCTTTCTGTAATACCTTCCCGTACCCTTCGCGGTCCCTTCAACACGATGGAGACCGTGAATGTCCAGATCGATCCGTTTTGCCCTGCCGTTAAGCCCGCATTGGGCGGCGGGGCCGTGGCCGGATCGGCACCGAGCGAGCCGGCACCCGTGGCGAAGACCGAGTCGACCAGCCGGACAACGGCTGCTTGCGGAAGCAAGCGTACCTGCAAGGAGATGAGCAGTTGCACCGAGGCGATGCACCACCTCAACAACTGCGGACTGAGCCGTCTCGATGGGGACGGCGATGGCGTGCCGTGCGAGGCGCTCTGTCGCTGACCCGGATGGAGGCCGCAACAAGGGAAGCGGCCTCCAGTTCATCGCGATGGTCTGGATTGGATCGGGGATAGCGCTGTAATCTCAGGCTTTCCGCATATCCGGGCCATCGCCGCATGTTCAACTCACGTCGTCTTTGGCTGTTCGTTCTGGGCTTCATCGGCCCCTGGATCTTCGCCCTGCTGTTCCCTCTGGCCCGCTGGCCCGAGATCGCCGAAGCCGTCGCCATCACTGCCGGGATCCTGCTTGGCTTCGCCGGTCTCGGCTTTCTGGGCATGCCGATGAAAGGCAACGCGGATCCGCGCGACGTGACGGCCGGTGCGCTGGGGATGTTGGTCCATGCCGGAGTGTTCGGCGGACTGGTGTCGTTCATGCTCGCCTGACCATCTCAGCGTCAAGGCATCACGCGGTTGTCCGCCGGCGATGCTCTGACCGATACTCGACCCATCAGGCTCAACATCGAGGAGACGCGAGATGCAGTTGAACCTTGGTCAGCGCGTGGCATTGCCGGAGGTGGTGTCCTCGACGAACCTTGAGGTCGGTATCGACCTTCAGGGGATCGCGGTCGACGTCTCCTGCTTCGGTGTCGATGCCGCCGGGCGGCTCGCCGATGAGCGCTACATGACCTTCTTCAACCAACCACGGACGCCCTGCGGCGGCGTGCAGCTCGGGAGTCCGGCCGGTTTCGGGGCGGGCTTCCGGCTTACGCTCGATCAGCTACCGGCCAGCATCGATCGTCTGGTCTTCGTGGCCGCGATCGACGGAGCCGGGACCATGCGGCAACTCACCGCCGGGCGCGTGTGCCTGATCGAGCAGGGACAGATCAGGGCCACCTTCGCGCTGCGCGGCAGCGACTTCGCCGATGAGCGCGCCCTGATGCTCGCCGAGATCTATCGCAAGGGCGGGGTCTGGCGTATGAGCGCCACGGGGCAGGGGTTCAATGGCGGTCTGGATGCCCTGGTGCTTCACTTCGGCGGCGAGGTCGCCGAGCCGGCACCGGCCACGCCCCCGCCGGAACCGGCGCGACTGTCGCTGGACAAGCGCGTCGAGCAACAGGCGCCGCAACTGGTCAGTCTGGTCAAGACGGCGCGGCTGAGTCTGGAGAAGCAGGGCCTACAGGGATTGCGGGCGCGGGTCGGTCTGGTGCTCGATGCCAGCGGCTCAATGGGGCGTCAGTATAAAAACGGGCGCGTTCAGGAACTGCTCGACCGGGTGCTACCGCTGGCCCTGCACTTCGACGATGACGGCAGCCTCGATGTCTGGGCCTTCGACACCACGCCCAAGCCGCTCGATCCGGCGACCCTGGACAACATCGGCGACTACATCGACACCGTCCGGGGCGGCTGGAAGAAATGGTACGGCGGTGCCAACGACGAACCGCGCGTGATGCGGGAAGTCATCGACCACTACCGCCGCGATCCCCAGGCACCGCCGGCCTATGTGCTGTTCGTCAGCGATGGCGGCGTCCACCGGAACCGCGAGATCACCAACCTCATGCGCGAAGCCGCGCAGTATCCGATCTTCTGGCAGTTCATGGGACTCGGGGGCCGCAACTACGGCATCCTGGAAAAGCTCGACACCATGAGCGGGCGCGTGGTGGACAACTGCGGGTTCTTCGCCATCGACGATCTGCATGACCTGACCGACGCCCAGCTCTATGACCGGTTGCTTCAGGAGTTCCCCGACTGGCTGAAGGCGGCGCGGGGCAAGGGGATCATCCGCTGATGCTCGCACGTCTCGTGGGCGCTGTGAGCCTGCTGACTGTATGGATCGCTCTGGGCAGTCTCATGGCCTGGTTAGGCGTCTATGTCGGTCTCAGTGTCTCGGCCGCCGTCATGCTGGGCGGTCTGACGCCGCCCGTGACGGTGATCGTTGTCAATGTTCTGGGCGGCTTCAATCGTCCCCGTGATCCATGAGCGCGCCACTTCAGCGCTCGTAACCGCCCTCGACGGCGAGCCGATAGTCCATCCAGGCGATGCCGGGACAGCCGGTGGTCGTCGGTTCCAGGGCAAAGTCCTCGATCCGGAGGACTCCCCGGCCAAACTCGGTGATCCGCTCCAGGTCGGCGGCGGTGAAGGGATGGGGCGGGGTGTCGACTGTCTGCCCGACCTCGGGCGAAAAGACGAAGCGACGGGGCGATTCGGGACCGGCTTGCGCTGCATAGGGTCGGGATGCGCACAGGTGCGGATCCGCCAGCAGTTGCCAGCCCTCGATCTCGCGTGGATTAGGCGCGCTGTGCAGTGGAGGTGTCAGTCGTGCCAGATTGTCTGCGCGCCCGTCCTCGTGCACGAGGATCTCCCAGCCATTCGCCGTGGGTTCCAGACAGACCTGCAACCGTCCAGCGAAGCGGTGACAACGCCTCTCACCAACCTGGACACGGCCCTGAAAGCGCTGATCGAAACGCGGATACTGGAATCGACGCTTGAACGCTGTCCAGGGCCAGTGCTGGATGGCCTCGCGGTCGATCGACCCGATGACCTCATCATGCTCGACCCGCAGCCAATAGGCCCCGCAGTGCGACAGCGCCCAGCCCGTGCCGGGCTTGGCGCCCGGTCCATTGAGCGCCATGACCCATTCGCTGCCGGGCGGGAAGTCGCTAATGGGCGGACGGCAATGCAGTCCATCGCCCATCCGGATCACCAGACCGCTGTCGAGCAGCCCGCCAGCCAGGGTTTCCAGAACCTCGACCTCCAGCGCCGGTACTGGATCGGTTTGATGTCTCAGCACCCGCGCCCGGATCACCAGCGGGACATCCGAGTAGGCGACCTGCAGAAAGGGGCCACGCCACGCGCAGGAACAGGCCGCCAGTGGTGGCGGAAGCATCAGCCCCAACACCGGCAGGAACATCAGAATTCTCGACCGGAGCGCTGACCGTCCAGGGCATGACGGTTTGAAGAAATGGGGAAACCTGGACATCGGCGACTCAGGGCCGCGGCGGGTGTAGTGGCCGTGGTTTCGGCGGTCGCTTCGGTGGCGGCTTCAGATCCGGGCGATCACGCTTGGGTGGCTTGATGCCGTGCGCAGGCGGCGGGGTCTTGGAAGGCGGTCCCATCGGTGGCGGCGGACGCCGATCGCTGACGAGCGTGCGTGCGCCTGCTGTGCGCGAGCGCTCGGCCTCTCTCTCGGCCTGCTCGCGCTCGGCCTGAAGCCGCCGTTCCTCGTGAAACCGAATCTCGGCCTCGCGTGCCAAGGCGCGTTGCCGGGTGCGCTGCCGCATGATCTCATCGGTGATGGCGACGGCGTCATCCGCCCGACGTTGGGCCTCGCGCCGTTGCGCGGCGCTCGGGCGGTGGACCTCCAGCTCGACGATCTCGGCAGCCGGACCGCACGGCTCGTCTGAGAAGGTCACGCGGCCTTTGGCGTCCTGGCAGCGATAGGCGGCGAGCAGGGTCAGTGGGGCGATGAGCACGAAGCGGCGCATGATGGGGACGTTCCTCCTGAATGGCGACTCCAGCCGGCAGGATGCCCGAATACGATGCGGCGTGGCAACGCCACGTATCAGCGCGCGTCATCTCGGTTCGCCCGGTCGGTATCCATCGGGTATGATCGGGGAGGAAAAAACACACGTCATGGCGCCTGGAGGACCATAGGATGGCTCGCCGACCTCAGACCCTGCCGGAGTCTCCATCCGGCCCCAACACAGCCCCGGAGCAGTCGCCGGCCCATGACCCGTCGACGGCGCCGAGCAAGCCGACAGGACGCGCGAAAGAGTCGATGCTGGGCACGCTTGCGCGACTCGAAGCCCTCAGCGCCGAGCGCGCCAAGAAGCGCCAATTGGAAGAGACGGCCAAGATCCTCCAGTTGCCGCTACCGATCTGGCCGGATCAGGTTCGGGGTGTGCCGAATGTGGCGCTGCGTTCAGCATTGTTCGGAGCGATCAAGCGTGGCCCAAGGCGCTACATGGATCGCGAACTCGTCACCAGTCTCGACGGCTACGAGGTGCGCTACACCGGCCCCCGGCTCGATCAAGCCGACCTGGATGTCTGGGAACAATGCCTGCACCTTGCACGTCAGGGCGGTGTCGGCTGTCGTATCCATTTCACCGCACACAGCTTTCTCAAAAACATCCATCGCTCGACGGGAGGAAAAGACGTCGAATGGCTCAAGAGCGCCTTCAGCCGTCTAGCCTCTGCGGTCATCGAAGCCAAGCACGGCAAGTTCGCCTACTTCGGTCCCATGATCCAGCACGGCGGACGCGATGACGAGACCGGGGAATACTGCATCGAAATGAACCCAGCCATCGTGGCGCTCTACGGCCCGGATGGCTGGAGTCAGATCGACTGGCAGCAACGTCAGCAGCTCAAGCGGCAGCCGCTGGCTCAGTGGCTCCACGGCTTCTACTCAACCCACGCCCAGCCCTTCCCGCTCAAGGTCAAGACCCTGCATCAGCTCTCGGGGAGCGAGAACGGAGCATTGTTCGACTTCCGCCGTCAACTCCGCTTGGCCTTGGACAAGGTTTCCGAGGCAACAGGTTGGACGTGGCGTATCGACGAAAACGACCTCGTTCTCATCTTCAAGACGCCAACGCCAAGTCAGGCAAAACATCTCGCCCGACGCTCGAAGAAGAAAGACTGATCTCCCGACCAAGATCAGGTTTCGGCCGGTCAACGCATGGGATAGAACCCATGGTTGGCTGGCCTTGGCACCATGTCAGACATGGGATAGAACCCATGCCTCTCGCTCTTGTCCAGCCATTTTCAAGTCACACGGGACGGAAATAAGCCGCTGAGTCTTCATGAGGTGGGACGTTGGGCTATCTGTCGGGCACGGGATAGAACCCATGGTGGCACGGGATAGAACCCATGGTGGCACGGGATAAAACCCATGGTGGCACGGGATAGAACCCATGGTGGCACGGGATAGAACCCATGGTGGCACGGGATAGAACCCATGGTGGCACGGGATAGAACCCATGGTGGCACGGGATAGAACCCATGGTGGCACCGCAAAAATCGGTAACTTCTCAATAACTCACGGCACGCCCTTGGCGGCTAAAGCCCGTTGGCGCACGATCTCGGGCAACGGCGGGATAGCGCCCACCTGCCCAATCCGGTCGTTGAGGTAGTCCCAGAAGGAGATCCCGAGCTTACGACAGGTCTTCTTCAGGCTGGCAAAGGTGTCGCGGCAGCGGCGTCCCAGATCACTGCGGGTTCCGCCACTGATCTTGCGCCATTTGACGTAGCTGCGGATGTCGTTCTCGCTACCGTTGGTGTGTAGCGGGATGTCGGGGCGCAGGAGTACGAGAAGGAGTTCTTGCTGATGGGCCTTGAGGCGCTTGAGGAGCGCATTGAGCGTGGCCCAAGAGGTTTTCTGGGTGAACAGGGCCTTGAAGCGGGCGCGTAGGCCGGCGATGGCGTCGGGATCGGGGTCGCACCGGTACGCCTTGAGGTCGGCGTAGAGCGCCCAGAGTTGGGCGCGCACCCGCTGCTGATCCTGGCGGTGGCGCTCATTGAGTGGGATGAGCGTATGAATCCGGCGTTCGGCGTGCACCCAGCACAGGGCATGGAGCAGGATGGCGAACTGTCCGGCGCCATCGCTGACGATGACCAACTCGCGTGAGAGCCCTTTGGCCAGGACGCCGCCGAGCAAGGCCCCTTCTGTAGCGATGCGCTGATGGCGCTCCTGGGTGATACCCAGGGTCTGAAGATGGGCCTCCCAAGCGGTGGTCGTCGTCAGTTCCAGGATCGGCGGTGCCATCAGCGCCCGGCACATGGCCTGAGGCAGACCTTGGGCGCGCCAATAGGCCAGGGCCTCGTCATTGAGGCTGTAGAACGGCTCACCGGCTTGCAGCAGGCGCCGGAAATTGATCCGGCTCTTGCTTTCGCTGCTGGAGAACCAGGCGAAGAAGTCATTGCCGATGTGGGTGACGTAGCCGTTGCGCCCCTGATGGCGCGCCCCGGAGTCATCGACCGTGACGTAGGAGCTGACCTCCAGCCCCACCTCCAGGAGCTGGTCCTTTTCGGCGAAGAAGACGTCGTTGCGACCGCTGAGCAGGGCGTCGATCTGACCGACGGAGATGTCGATTCCCCACTCCAGGAGTTGCTCGCGCAACAACGGCTGGGTGACATGGCACTGATGGTATTGGTAGAGTACATAGGCGCGCAAACCCGCCCCGAAATGACTCCCCTGCACCGTGGCCGGGAGCTCTCCGCACAACCACTCTCCCTCCGGCGTCTGCCACACTTCCAAACGATAGCGCGTGTTGTGCGCCCCAATGTGCAGATCCTGAACGATGAAATCCCGGTAGCCCTTGAAGCGCGCCGTCGCCGGCACCTCTTCGCGCGGCGCGATCGGACAGTCTTCGTGAATGATCAGCTCTTGGGTCTTGGCCCGTTTGCTCGAACCGGCCCGACGTGGCTTCTCCTCACCGCCCTCTTCGCCTCCCCCCGCGCCCTGGCCTGACCCCTCCATCCCACTGGGCTTGAATACGGGACGCGCCTTCTCTCCCTTCAGGATCGCGATCTCATCGCGCAACTGTTGGATCTGCTCCGCTTGCCGCTGGTTGGCTTCCATCAGCGCTTCGATCAGACTCAACAACTGCTCCACCAGCGGCGTGCGCTCCGCTTCCGGGATGTCAGGCAGTTGAATCGGTATCGGCATGGGGCGGTGGGTGATGGTTGGTCGCTGGATCAGGGGATGACGCCTACTGTAACGGATCTCGTCAGACAACGCCGCCATGACTTATTGAGAAGTTACAAAAATCGAACTTAAAATATTGAAATAAAAGAACTTTTTTTGATGCCCAAAATCGCCTAATCTTCTTTTAATCTATTTTTAATCCCTTCCTAATCTATTGGGCGCGTCCCAAGCACCGAGCACATGGGTGCCGGACATCGTGGCACTCAGGCTGCATCCAGCGGATGCCAGTCGGCAAAACAGGGCGGGGAGAACCAGGGGCGGAACCCTGAGCGCTATACTCCCCAACCCAGACCACTGATGGCCAAAACAGGGCCACACCATGATCGAGATCGAATACATCGTCCGTGACCGCCGGGGAGTGGAACGCTTGCGCACCGCCGACAAGAAGGCCGCCGAAGCCTATGACCGGATCCTGGAGAACGCCGAGCGGCTGGCCGACTGGCTGCGCGCCGGATCGGTGTTGCCGAACCTGCCCGATGAAGACCTGGAAACGCTGACGGTGCACCTAGCGCGTCATGCGCGCGAGGTCGAGTTGATCCTCAAAGGCAAGCCGGTGGAGTCCGGGCCGGATCCGGTGGTGAACGAACCGTCACCCAGGGTGACGAATGGCGTTCATTAGAGCGTACATCCATGCACGTTCGCATTGCGAAATATCAGGGTATTAAAGTCGGAAATAGATCGCTACTGCCACAATGTTGAGCGCATGAGGCGGTGATCTGGGTCTGAGCGTTCTGAGCCGTGTGTGCCGACTGCTTGACAGGGGGCATCTTTGGTATAAAATGAGAATCATTATCAAATAGACCCGCCAGCCACTCCAGATCGGATCGCCAAGCCGGGTGTTTCCTCAACCGCTCATCTCGGGAGAAACACACCATGTCCGCCCTGACGCACCACCTGGAACTCGACGACCTCACGCGCCTGGAAGCCTCGCACCTGCGCCGACGGCTTGCCGATCTCATTCATCAGTATGTCCGCGATCGCTCGGTCGCGCTGGCCGAGACCATCCTGTGCCATATCGACGCCCTGTGCCTGCACCCCACCGATTGTCGGGAACCCGATCAGCTGTGCGCCTATCGTCGGCTGGCCTGTCACTGGCGCTGCCTCGCCGAGGTGCAGCGTCTGCGCGAGCAACAGGGTGATTCGGGTTGGCAGCCTTGACGGGATGGATCAGGTGCCATTCATGAAACTCAGACTGGCTTGGAGCGGGGGCTGGATATACACTGTATATCCGCCCCCCTCTATTCATGAGGTGTTCCATGTCCGCCATCCCAAGCTCGGTCACGGAGGCTCTTCCCACGACCCGACCGGTCAATCTGCGCGTGCGCGAGGATATCCGTGCGCTCATCGATCAGGCCGCCCGCAGTCAGGGCAAGTCGCGCTCGGAGTTCATGATCGACGCCGCACGCCTTGCCGCTGAGGACGCCCTGCTCGATCAGACCCTGGTGCGCGTCGATGCCGAGACCTACGCCCGGTTTCTGCAGGTGCTCGACCAGCCGCCCGCCGGCGAGGGCTTCGAGCGGTTGATGCGTGCACCGACGCCATGGGCGCGGTGACACTGGAGCAAAAAAACAGATCCAGAAGGGCTCGGGGGGATCCTGGGAACTGCTGGTCGAAGGTCGCGTTCACGCCCGCTTTAAATCTTTGGGTGAAGCAGCCGCCTATACCGCGTTTTTGAGCGGTGAACGCTACCCGGACTGACCTGACTGAGCCATCGGCTCTACCCCACGCCCCATCAGTCCTTGACTGATTGGGCTTTTTTGCGTGCTATGCGCGAGAAAATAGATAGCTTTCTGGTAGCTATCTATCTAAATCGACACCCATCTTCTCCAATATATCGTCCAGAATATCCAGATTCTGGAACTCCAGCGTCAAGGTTCCCCGCTGTTGCTCGGCATCGTAGGCCAACCTCGCTTTCCAGCCACGTTGTTCAGCGATGGCCTGCTCCAGGGCCAAGGCATTCGGGTCGCGCTCGATGAGCCCCTCCGATAACCCGTCCTCGGCCCCAAGCGCTCGACGTCTGGCCGACTGCTCGATGTCGCGCACCGAGGCACCGCGCTCCAGGATCCGCGCCACGATACGGGGCTGCTCTTTGTATCGAAAGCGCGTCAACGCTTTGGCGTGCCCCAGCGAGATCCCGCCACGCTTCAACGCCTCCTTCGCCACCGGATGCAGCCGCCGTTGCAACCGGCATCCATGGGAGAGCAGGGCAGGGGAAACCCCGTACTCCTTGGCGGCCTGTCTCCAGGTATAGCGAATGTGGCGCTGTGCCAGTTCCCCCATTTTTGATTGGATCTCATCCACGATCGTCAGCAGGCGCCGGCCGATCGGCGATGTAGCCTCGGGCGATCGTTGTTCCTCGGCATTGAAGACCCGCACGAACTCCTGAGCTTCCGTCAAGGTCAGGTCGAGGATGACCGCCGGAATATCTGTTCGGAACAGATGACGCGCCAACTCAAGGGAGTCCCGTCCTGAGAGCAGTTCGTAGCGCGGGAAGCCCGGATTGCCGACGGATCGCACGATGACTGGATCGATCAGCCCCGATTCTTCCGCAAAGCGGAGTGCCTCTTGGCGTGGGGCGGGGCCGGGCGGCCAGGGCCAGTAGGCCGGTAGGTCGATATATTCCAGTCGAAGCGTTTGAATTTGGTGCATGGTGCATGAGAGGGCGGTTATCAAAGGTTGCCACGTGGCAATTCTTATTTCTCGCCACGAAAAAAGCAAAAATTTACAGCGGCCTACGGGTAGTTTTTCTTTTTTTTAGGCGACTGATAGTCACGCCGCCGTCGGTGCTCAAGCCAAAAAATCCTCACGCGAAATTTACTTTAATAAAGAAAATGATACTATCAAACCACATTGCAACTTTTACTGTAGAGAATTTGCCGTGAGCGTCCACTCTCTCCCCCTGCAACACATTCAACCTTGCGTGCATTGGGAACAGCCGCTTGGACGGTTCGGCGCGCTGTTCCCGGTCTTTCAGCCCATCGTTCCGTTGCGATGGACTGAAAACGACGAGGTCATGTACGAAATCCTCGCGCGGATCAAGTCGTGTCAAGGTTGGGTCTTGTCGCCGGCCGAGTTCATCGGCAGCCTGATTCCCGTCACAACCGTCGATCTTGAGATTCTGAAAATGATTCCGGAGATCCAGGCTGCGGCACCTCGATCCACATTCACGATCAACGCCGCTCCCGCTAGTCTATGTAACGCGCAGTACCTGGAGCGGCTCAAGAGCCTTTGTTGCCACCGTGAGATTCACACCGGACGACTGGTGCTGGAAGTGACGGAGGACCCCGTCGAGGTGCTGGCAGAAATCGAAGTGATGGATCATGTCGATGAGTTGCGTGAGATGGGGTTTCGAGTAGCACTTGATGATTTCGGCGCGGGCGGAAACGGGATCGGCCGACTGGCGGCGGGCCGCTTCGACATCATAAAGATGGCTCCGGCGATGGACATTTGCTCAGTGCGCTGTCGCGTGATCATCGAGAACGTGCTCAACATGATCGAAGGGCTCTCCAAGGTTGGAGAGGGGGATATGCAACTGGTGATCGAAGGCATCGAGACGCTTCAGCACCTCGACCAAGCGACTTACATCAACGCCCATTACGGACAAGGCTACATCATCAGTCCGCCGGTCGACGAGATCGTCAGCTACAGAAAGCTCCATGAGCGTTTGAAGTGGTTGTTTGCTGAAAATTTGCGCTGTTGTTGAACGTCATGTACCCCACGGCTAAATGCATTTCGATCCGAAAAAAAACAACCGTAGTCATGGACATCCTAAACCGCCACCACTTTCGGGGGCGCTCCCTGCCCAACGGAGCCGTCTATGTCGGCCGCGGCACACCCCTGGGAAATCCGTTCGTCCTTGGCGAGCACGGAGATCGCGACGCCGTCATCGACCTCTACCAAACATGGCTGCACGAACGGATCGCCACACAGGATCCCATCATCCTGGCCGCTTTGGGCCGCCTGCGGTCGGCCGAGGCGTTGGTGTGTTCCTGTGCGCCGGCCCGCTGCCATGCCGAATGTATTCGCGATGTCGTCCAATACATCAACCTGATTAGTTACGAACCTCAGCAGACTCGTCTCTTCTAGTCTACACTCTCAGTAGATGCCACTCACCGGAGACAGCTGATGCCTCAGAACACGATTCAGTTTCAGAAAGGCTTGAGTTTGCCGGAGTTTCTCCAGAACTACGGAACCGAGGACCAGTGCAAACAGGCCCTTGAACAGTGGCGTTGGCCGCAAGGCTTCGTCTGCCCGAGCTGCGGACACGCGGGTGAGCCGGTGCGCTTGCGCACGCGGGCGCTGTTGCAGTGTCGCCACTGTCATCATCAAACCTCACTGATCGCCGGAACGATCTTTGAGGCGACCAAGTTGCCGCTGACGACCTGGTTTTCGGCGATGTTTCTGCTGACACAGCAGAAAAACGGGATCTCGGCCCTGGAGCTCAAACGGCATCTGGGCGTGTCCTATTTGACGGCGTGGCGGGTTAAGCACAAATTGTTGCAAGTCATGAAAGAGCGCGACGATCAAACGCCGCTCAGCGGCGTCATCGAGGTCGACGACGCCTACTGGGGCGGCGAGCACCACGGGGGCAAGCGCGGGCGCGGCTCACCGAACAAGGTTCCATTCATCGCCGCGCTCTCGTGCGACGAGGACAACCACCCCATCGGCCTGCGCTTGGGTAAAGTCGCCGGCTTCCGCAAAACCGAGGTCGAACGCTTCGCCAAGCGCCACTTTGACCCCAGCGCCCTCATCCGCACGGATGGATTGTCCTGCTTCAGCGCCATCGCCGCGGCCGGATTCGAGCACCAGCCGATCGTCACCGGCGGCGGCCACCCCAGCATGGAGATTCCTGAGTTCCAGTGGCTCAATACCGTGCTGGGCAACGTCAAAAACAGCCTGCAAGGCTCCTACCATCATCTCAGCGGCAAGCATCTGCCGCGCCACCTCGCCGAGTTCTGCTATCGCTTCAATCGCCGCTTCGACCTCGCCGCCATGCTGCCGCGCTTGGGCAAAGCCGCGGTGCGTACACCCCCAATGCCGCATCGCCTCCTCAAACTAGCTGAGCTATGTTAATAATCAGGTACATCAATGACCAGGGCGGGCTTCGCGCCTTGTACGGCTGTCCCACACACAAAGACGGCGCACTCCCCCTGAACGGCGAAATCTTCGTCTTCGGCTCTAACCTCGCCGGTCGCCATGGTGCCGGGGCCGCGCGTGTGGCCCGCGAACGCTTCGGTGCAATCCCTGGGCGTGGGATCGGACGCATGGGCCAGTCCTACGCGCTCCCGACCAAAGATGCTGACCTGAACGTCTTGCCGCTGGAGGTGATCGAGGAGCACATCCGCTCCTTCGTGGAGTATGTGCGCGCTCATCCCGAGCAGCGCTTTTTTCTGACGCGCGTCGGGTGCGGCTTGGCCGGGTACGACGCTCGCGAGATCGCTCCGCTGTTCTACGATCTGACGCCGACCCAAGTCAGCGTCCCACGCCCCTGGAAACCCTGGATCTGCACACACGCCCGGACCTATGCCGGAATCGGATCGCGGAACACGCCGGCCGAGATCTTGCGCCGAATGACCCGGATCGCCGAGCGCTTGAGTGTGCATGGTTATACGCTCCGTTCCGGAGCGGCAGAGGGGGCCGATTGTGCGTTTGAGGCCGGTGCCGATCGGTGCGAAATCTACCTGCCTTGGCCCGGCTTCAACGGCCACGAATCCGAACGCCACCACCTCTCCGATGAGGCGATGCGCTTGGCTGAGCAGCTGCATCCGGGGTGGGCGCAGCTGTCGCCGGCGGCGCGCAAGCTCATGACCCGCAATGGCTATCAGATCCTGGGGGCGGATCTGCGCTCCCCAGTGGATTTTGTCGTGTGCTGGACGCCGGATGGCGCGCAAACAGAAGCCGAGCGGAGTCGTCTGACCGGCGGCACCGGTCAGGCCATCGCGCTGGCCGATCGGTGGGGCATCCCCATTTTCAATCTCGCGCGGCCAGGGGCGTTGGAGCAGCTTGGGGATCTGGTTCGGCAGCTTGTCGATTAGCCATTTTGTGCCGCGAATGCAAAACCACGCCACACCAGCCGGACCTGTCCGGTCTGCGGGCTCGAACAGCTTCAATATGAGTTGCGCATTTTTGCGCAGTAATTTATATTTTAACGATGTCACGCAAACTGGTCAGCATCCGAGAGGCCGCCGATTTTTTCGGCGTCGCGGCGCAAACGCTGCGGCGCTGGGAGCGCGAAGGCAAGCTGATTCCCGATGAGCGCACCGCCGGCGGGCGGCGGCGCTATGACTTGGCCCGGTTGCGCCCGGAGCGCTTTCACGCCCCTGAGAGCGCCCGGCGCACGATCGCATATACGCGCGTCTCCAGCCACGACCAAAAAGCCGACCTGGAGCGTCAAAAGCAAGTGCTCGAACTGTATTGCGCCCGCCAGGGCTGGACCTTCGAGGTCATCGCCGATCTTGGGTCGGGGATGAACTATCACACAAAAGGCTTGAAACGCCTGCTCAATGAGGTGATTGAAGGACGCATCGGGCGGCTGGTCATCACCCACAAGGATCGGCTGCTGCGCTTCGGCGCGGAACTGGTGTTCGCGCTCTGCGAGGCCAAGCAGGTCGAAGTGGTCATCCTCAACCAAGGTGAGGACACCACCTTCGAGGAAGATCTGGCGAGCGATGTACAGGAGCTCATCACCGTCTTCTCGGCCCGGCTCTACGACAGCCGCTCGCGCCGGAACCGCAAGCTCCTGGATGACGTGAAAAAGGCGGTGGAGGCCTCATGCTGATCGCCCACAAGATTGAACTGCGCCCGACGCCCGAGCAGGCCGATTACCTCAATCAGGCGTGCGGCGCACGGCGGCACTGTTACAACCACTTGCTGGAGCATTTCAGCCGGCCCGGCGTGAAGTGGTCGAAGGCGGCGGCCTACCAGCACTACATGACGGTCTTGCGCGTGGAGTTTCCCTGGTACGCCGAGGTCTCCAGCCGCGTCACGCGCAACGCCATCGATGATCCGGATGCCGCGTTCAAGGGGTTCTTTCGGCGCGTCAAGGCCGGTTCCAAGCATCCCGGCTATCCGCAGTTCAAGAAAAAGGACGTCAACGACTCCTTCGCCCTGCGTGAGCCGTCCAAGTTCGCTGTAGACGGGCGCACGTTGCGCATCGAGCGTCTCAAGTCACGCCTCGCGATGCGCCAACCGCTGCGCTTCACCGGTCAGACCAAGCAGGCGACGATCAGCAAGATTTAAAAAACCTTTGCTCGCAAATGCTCAACATCCAAATCAATTTCGAACAAGAGGCGCCCGACCCCGGCGTTGTTTTTTCCCTCCTTGAACTCGATGCAGGCTTCAACCAATGAACCGAGCGCTTCACCCAAGATCTCTCGCGTCAGGGCATAGAGATCCTGCGTATCCACATCATCCAGAATCTGATCGGCTGTCAGCCGCTTCAACAGCCGCACAGGTGGATAGTCGTCTTCTATCAGCCGATAGCGGAGATTGAGCGTGTAGCCCTTTGGATGTGACTCCGGGGGTTCGGCCGCAGGACGAAGTCCGGCCTGATACAGATTATGGGGAATCGAAGCCCCGGCTTTTTTCAAGCATTTGAGAACATGGCGGGGCTTGACGCGCTCCGAAAAATTCGGATCTGAGCATCCGCCGTGGTCAGTGTAGGAGCGCCAACGTACCACCCCATCGCGATGAAACGAATAGGCATGTCGAATTGTGATGATTTCGTACGTTAGCTTGTCATAGACGGCCAGGTAAGCTCGATCATCGGGCGCCGACCAGAAAAGCCGCATCGAGCGCGTGCTCAAACTTGGATACTTCATCTGGACGCCGTTCCGAAGCACGGCATCGATGTCATCGGGACTGAGCGATGTGCGCTCACTCAGACGCTGTTGCGCATGTTCTGTCAACGTGAAAATTTTTTTGCTCTGCATGTCGATTTGATTCGATTTCGCGCCGAACAGCCACGCCGGGCTGTCGGCGCTGTTTCCAACTAAATCCGGCGCACGGCCTCAACTCAGCTCCACGAGCAAGGCTTCAATTCCGACTGGATCGAAAAGGCCCTCGCCCACGAGCAACAAGGAGTGCGGGGCGTCTACAACCGCGCGGAGTATCTCGCCCAGCGGCGCCAGATGTTGCAGTGGTGGGCCGACTTCGTGGACAGCCAGATTCAGGAGGGACGCGGCAAGGTTATCATTGGACCCTTCGGAAAGGCGTACCAAAGGCGTACCAGTCGGCGTCGTGAAGATTTGGGTCATTGGCGTATAGCCCAAATATCATATTCAGTCATTGGGGTGGTCTTGTTGCGAAGAAAGGCGTCCGCCTGACGCTTGCCCTTTGTAGCGGATCCTGCCTCCTTGATGGCCTGGATACGCCAACCACTTCCGCTCAGCGAATTCTTGATAATACCCAGCGGATTGGCGCGCCTGTCCGTGATGCCACCGAACCGGATGACCATCTTGGCATCTTCCGCACACACCTCTTTAGCGTTGCGCCATACCAGACGCAGATCGGCTGCAAAGTCTTCAGGGCTGGAATGAACCACCTGATCTCGATTGCTGTAGTCGACAGTGTCGGGGCCGCCGACGAACCAGTTGCGTAGCCACTGATCAGGGATGTAGGTTCGCATGCCGTAGTAGGGGGGTGAGGTGATCACCCAGTCAAAGCGCGTTCCTGGCGTTTCCGGCTGGAGAGAATCGGCATTGCGGCTATCGGCTAGTCGCACGGCTCCCGTGATGTCGGAAGATGTTCTGAAGTAGCGTTTCGCTCGCCGCTCAATGACTGCCAGGACATCGACCGGTTCAGGCACAAGCCCACGTTTCTGCCAGAAGCGCAACGCATAGGCTGGCTTCGGCGCGTAGGTGCGAGGGCATTGGTTGGAGAAGTAGCTCGGGAAGTTCTTCTGCCTCGGGCCATGCAGCGCACCCAGCACGATGCCACGGAGTGCGATACGCGCGTCCGTGGTGCAGTCCTCCATAAATGCCTCCCGGAATCGACACAACGAATCCAGCACGGTTGGGTGAAATGCCCATTGCCAAAACTCACCGGTCGGGATGTGGTGCGCGTCACGTTCGGTCAGAATACTGCGCGCTTCGGCAAGGATGTCATCGACGGTGGCCGTCGCGAGCTTGGAGGCCGTAATGGCTATAGCAACCGGGCTGGAATCCACTCCAAGGGAACGGAGGCCGACCAGACGTGCCGCGAAATTGGTGGTGCCCCGGCCGCAGAAGGGGTCGAGCACGACATCACCCGAGCGCGCTTTCCGCTGCAGTATGTTCAGCGGAAAATCGAGCGGGAACATCGTGAAATACGGACAAATCCCATTCAGGGCGGCATCGCCACGCTGAAAGTCAACAGTCATTTTTTGACCCTTATACATCAAATTGCCTTAATTTAGGCCAGAATTATATTCTGGGTCTTTTCAAGACAGAAGCGGGCAAACGCAACATGGAACGCCTGAACGAAGAACTAAATCTGTGAATACTCCCGCGCATCATGCGGCGCATTGATGCGGGGCTTCAAGCTCTCGCAACCAAAGCGTTGAGAGCGTGACCGGTATTCTCGGTTTGCCAGGGGAACGTCTGTCCTCTGACAACTGCCCGTCCTTGCGGCGGGTCAGTTTGTTTTTCCAGGCCCAATAGCGGGCGCCGATGTTGTAGCTGGCGTTGAGATCAGCGCTGTACTGCTTGCCATTGGCAAAGGTTGCCCGTTCGTATTGCTGGGTATCGCGTTGAACGCGGCCCGAGCCGTCGAAGGCCCAGGATGAGGTGCCGCGCGCATAGACGTAGACGATCCGCCCACCGGCCTCGGTCATCTTCTGCTCGATCAGCGTGGCGAGTCGACGATGGAGCCACTGATGGAAGCGCTGACGCAGGCCCGAGCGTTTCTTGCCCGCCTTAGGACGCCAGCCTTTCAGATCTTCCAGCACAATCACGTCAGCGCCATGCTCCAACGCAAAATTCACCACGCGCCGCGAGGTCTGCTGGGCGATCTGCTCGTTGATGTGCTGGGCCTTGCGATACCAGGTTCGCGCGAAGCCCTTGGAGAGCTTGGCGGTTTTGCGCGCTTTGTTGCGGATGATCCGGGCGCGCTTGTCACGACGGTCTATATCTGCGGCGGGGTGGAAAAAACCGCGCGCCGAGACAGTGCCGTTTTGCGAAACAAGGCTGGCTGTTGCCAGCGTATTGATCCCCACATCCACCGCGCAGACGCGCCCGTGATCGGGGAGTCGTGGCGGTGTGACATTGACCGGGACCGCCAGGTGATAGTCCCGATTGAGCACGAGCGTTGGCGATTTAACGACGCCCGTGTGGTGGCGCTGGCGGACCGACTTGATGGCCACGTCATGCCAGAGCCACTCCTTGCCATTCCACAGTTTCAAGGTGGCGGTGGTGAAATCGGTATCGAACTTCACCAATTGTCCCCGGTACAGCACCGGATAGCACTGAGCAACCGGGTTGAATCGTGGCGGACGGGCTTGGCGGTGTTTACGCTCGCCGCCTTGCCAGGCTTGATAGCGGCTCAGGTAGCTCGACACCTGGCCCTTGACGAACTCGATGGCGGCGCGGCGTAAATAGGACGGGAACTTGTAGAAGCGCTTGGCGAAATAGTGATGACGCGGGTTTGGGTGCAGCTTCGTGGGATGGATGAGCCGTTCGACGGCGGCGGCAAAGCTGGGCGCAGCGTGGAGTTCCGGCCAGTTATTCAACACCACGATCGAGAGCGCACGGCAAAACTGACGGTATTCCGCCAGCGTCAGCCGCATCAGATGCCGCTGATACGAGGTGGCTTGCAGGGGCCACTTATCCGTGCGTATCATGGTTTCCATGATTCATATCGTAGGTGATGTCGATGGATAGATCAAGCCTTAGAACCAGCAACCACAGTGCTTACAGGCTTTATTATCATCTAGTGCTGTCAATGAAGTATCGGCACAAATGTCTGACGGCGCCGATGCTCGCACGGCTCGAAGAGATCCTGCGTGACCTGCTGACCAAATGGGGGTGTCAGATGGTCGAATTCGGTGGCGAGGCCGACCACGTGCATCTGCTGTTCGAGGCTCCGCCCACGGTCAAGCTCTCCGATCTGGTCAAGAACCTGAAGTCCGTCACCGCCCGCCGGATGCGCAAGGAGTTCGCCCAAGAACTCGCGCCGTATTACTGGAAGCCCTATTTCTGGAACCGTGCCTATGCCCTGATCAGTGTGGGCGGGCGTGCCAACATCGATACGCTGCTGCGCTATATCGAAAACCAGGATGACCCTCGCAAGCTCGGGCCGCCGCTTGACTGACGCATCACGCTTCGCGTCGATGCGCAGGATGCGCGGCAAATTTGCTCAAGACGCCGCTACTGTTTGCTTCTGCGACAGCGCCAAGTATTCCTTACCAATCTGGTACAAATAGCGACGCTTGCTCAAGGCCTCAAAATCCGGCGGATCATCCGGAAGCTTTGAGCAGAAGACGCGATGATTGTTCTTGACGAACGTGATGAAATCATACCAGTGTGATTCGATGTAATCGGCAACCTGGCGAATATCCTCGGAGGAGGGGACACGCGGAGCGCGTGCAAGCCGGTGCTGTTCCGGCTGAACGGGGGGCGGGGGCGGGAGATCCTGGATTCGGTGAGCGCTTTGCAACAGCTTTCCCCAACGCTTCATCAGATAGTCTCGACTGCCGGTGAGAAGTTCTGAGCGCCCGATCTCCCTGAAAGCGTACCACTCCTGGGAGGAGAGGCGATCATAGCGATCCGTTGCGGCGACGTTGACGGCGCGTTCCAGACTTTTCCAAACGTCCTCGTCCGAGAAGGGCTTGATGGCGAATCCGATGAGTTCGCGCATCGTTGGCGGGAACTCGAAGCCGGACGTGCGAATGTGGTCCAGGCGCTTGTATGTGTCCCAAATCGCCTCCGGCTTTAGACCGGACTGGATGAAAGTCTCCGACCAGGCATGAACGAGATCCGGGTCGTCGATCCATCGACGCGCCTGGGGCCAGTCGTAGCCGATGCGCTTGAGGAGTGCCAATACAAAGAATTGGCGTTCCTGCATGGCCTCTGAAACCGCCTCGGGTTCCTGCACCGGCACCGTGACATCAGGTTCCGGCCGGCTCGCAGGAGTATTCGGCTTCGATACAACCATTTGGGTCGATCGCACCGGAGACCGAGGAAGGGGTGAGACGTCCTGTTCGTTCAAGATATTCTTCCATTCCGGGATAGTCTCTGATAAGATCCCTGAGAGTGTCTTCATCTGATTTCTGCCTTTTCAGGTGTTGTAAGACGCTTTTCGTCGTTGGTTGCTCGCCCCGACGAATCAACTCAGAGGCCGCCGTATCCACGGCGGCCTTTCCATATGTGGTAACAATGTTGGCAACGATCTGACGATCGTTGTCGTTAAAGGTCGCGATGGCGACCGCGCCCCCTTCATGCGGCTTTTCGACGTAGTTCCCCTCAAGCACTTTGATGAAGTTGTTGGGCTTCATCAACCAGTCAAAGTCCGCACGCCATTGGGCTTTTTTGCCAATCAGGAATGGGCAACGCGAGACAAGTAAGAAGAAATTGTCGAAAAAGCAAAGCCCGGCCGCAATCGGCCCGTCCGGTGTAGCGAATTCATCAAAGTAGCCGACTTTCTGGGCGTCATCCCACCGCAAACGAATCGCTTTTTGACGTGCGCGACTCACCGTATATGGCTGAGGAAGCATGGGCAGATGGTCTCGAAACAGTTCGAGCACTTTTTCGTAAGGAATCTCGGCACCGTTGCGCTTGGTGGCGGCATGTCTGGCAGCCTGATCAGCGAAGTCAGTGCCTGTCGTGTCAGTCGCCGGCGCATCTGGAGACACGAAATCCAAGGACTGCTGAGGCGGCTGTGTCGCCTCTACGTCCGTCTCACTGGATACAGAAACAGCCTGCTCTGGCTGAACCTCTGGTTCGGATGGCGCATCATCGGAAAGGGTGATTGCCGACTCAGGGGGAGGGGAGGGTGAAGCCGATTCGGCCTGAGCCGTCGGCACGACATTCGATAGCGTTTGCTCCAGGAGTGCTTGAATCTGCATCAGCTGCGCGCTGACCGTGGCTTCCAATCCCGACACCTTCGCTTCCAGAGCGATCACGGCCTCGGCCAGCGAGGCACGCTCATCGGCTTTTAGCCGGTAGTACCCCCACCGGCAACCACCCATCTCGATCTGCCCATTACGGCACAGACGCGAGACGACGCGCGAGACCCTTGAGCGGTGCACCCCATGGCGTTGTGCAATGTCGCTGCAGTTGATGCGCGCAAACGTCTTGGCGTTCAGCGCCGCCAGGACGTCGTTTTCGATCGCGGCGTTTTTCTGGAAATCCATCACGGTTACTCGAACTTATGAACTTATGAACAAGACGCCGAAGCGCCTTGCTCGGTATTTGCGCCCTGGTGGTCGCACCCACACCGATGCGGATTGCGCCGGAACCAGTTCGGACGAAGGGCCGATCTCTCCAGGACGCCATGCTCAACGAGCGAATGCAGCACACGGTTCGCGATGGCATGGGTCGTTCCGATTTCGCGTGCGACCTGGGCGACATTCACGCGCCGAAAAATTTCGGTGTTTCCGGCCTGCTCCAGGAGTCGCCGCTCAATCGCGACGTGGTTTTTTTTTGAGTTTTTTTGAGATTCAAGCATGGTATGGACGCCTTTTTCGACACAGAAAATATTGCAATGTATTGACTTGATGTGTCAAGGCGCATTTTTGGATCGACGAGACTTAGCAGGCGCACCGGCGGGCGAATTTGGGTTATATCGCACGATTTTTTGTTTTATTTTCCAGCAACTTGCACTGAAACTGAGCGAAAATGCGCGGGATTGCCGCGTGACACGTTGCTCCGGGTAGGTTGGGGCGGTGATTTGCCGAGACATTTGCACGGATTTTTGCTTTAAAAATCCGCAGGGAAGGTCTAAACCGTGCGGAACTGTGCGGAATCGCTGCATGGCACGTTGCTCCGGGTAGGTTGGCACGTTGCTCCGGGTAGGTTGGCACGTTGCTCCGGGTAGGTTGGCACGTTGCTCCGGGTAGGTTGGCACGTTGCTCCGGGTAGGTTGTGCCTCGCAAAATCTCGCGCAATAGATTGTTTTTTCTAACAAAAATCCAAACCCCACCATACCCTAAGAAGTATTTAAGAAGTACTTTAAGAAGATTTTAAGAAGTACCCCCCCCTCCCCCCCTCCCGGGGGGGAGTCCGGCTGGCCGAACCACCATGCACGAAATCGCATCCCACACTACGCCACGCCAGACGCTATCCTTCCCCGCCCTGAAGGTGAAGGACGGGTTTGCCGCACGTCTTGATCAAGCGCACAGGCGCCGCTAGGGCGGCGCTACACTTAGGCAAGGGGGGTGAGGGCAGGGCGCTTCAGAAACGCCTCAGAAAGCGATACAGGCGGTTTAATCGCTATTCGGCGGTATGGCCTTTGGGCATCGTCGCTCGAATGGGACGCCCCACGAGGCAGTCGCTGCCGCGATCAATGTCCAGTTCCCAGCCTGTCGCAAGGTTGAGGGCATCGAGCGCCTTGCGCAGATGCTGACGAAAACGCCACAACTCGGCATATTCGCTGCTGCTCAGTTCCTTGAGCAGTGACACCCTGATGGGGGTTGGAACCCGATGAGAGGCCAAGTAGGCATAGAGCCACTTGGCCAAGGCATTACGGCCAAGTCTCGCTCTGATGTCGAGACTGAGCTTCGTCCAACCGGATTCGGCTCCAAACAGGATCGCCATCCTGGGGTTGAGCTTGATGATCACATGGTGGGTGACGCTGTCGCGAAACACTTCATCGATCAGACTGCCCTCGTAACTGTAGCGCTCCCCCTTGAGGTCAATGGCTCCTGATTTGAGCTTGGAGAGACGTCCGTCAAGCAGATCCTGATTGGGGCCGGTATTTTTGAGTCCCATCAGTCGCAACAGACGCTGTCCGCTGACGCAAAAACGCCCTTGGAGATCCGCCGGGCTCTCGTGGGCGGCCTGTAGGACGGCCAGCCAGCAATCCAGATCGCCCTGATCCAGACGCAGGCCTGTGTAGATCAAGCGAAAGTTTGACAACGAAACAAGGGTTTCTCGCCGCAACCCACGGCGATTGGTCGCATTGGCACCGGCAAACAGCGCACAACGCAGCGTCGCGTTCGGAGCCGCCAGCGCCCCGTCTCGCGCCACGTTCGGCAGGATTTTGAGAAAGTGCTGCATGCTGTCGAGGTTGGAGGCCATAAAATCCCTACATTGCTGTTTTTTGTGTATCTATTTTACCCGTCTTGCGCGAAAAGCCCCGCCGTTCAGGGCGGGGAGGGATAGCGGCTACGACCGTGCCGCCGCCGGAAACAGGTGCAGGCTTTCCACCTGCCGGGCCGTGAGGCGCTGCCCGTAAGGGCCGAGTGACGGTGCGGCGTCTCACGACGCGACACGCGACGCTTTACCGTTCGCCTGCATGATCTCGACCTTTCAGAGCGGCGGACTGAGGAAGCCTTCGCCGGTGCGTCGTGGCGACCTGTGGCACACGGAGCCCCTTTCGACCGTCCCGGTCAGGCGGGCTGAGGCTGGTCAACCCAGCCGGCTCTCACAAGCTCCGCCCTTCAGGGCGGGGGAGTTGACCTTTCAGCCGCAAAAGGCATGACATTGCTTTGTTCATGACATTGCTTTGTTTTTGTATCAAAATACCCAGAACCACCGGCGCGCACGCGCACCTCCCCGTAGTCTGCCCCTGGACGTGGGGTTCGGTGAGATCCGCCGTCAGATCGACTACAAGGCCCAATGGTACGGGCGCACGGTGGTCCAGATCGACCGCTGGTATCCGTCGAGTCAACGGTGTGCCTGCTGCGGGCACCTGCATCGCGCCCTGCGCCTGAGTGACCGCCACTGGATCTGTTCGTCGTGCGGCACGCGGCACGATCGGGATCTCAATGCCGCGCGCAACATCCTGGCGGCAGGCCGGGCCATCCTTCAGGGCGCCGATGCCCTGCGGGTGCATGAGTGAGTTGGGACTACCGGAGGACGTCCGGGACGTAAAGCCTGTGGAGCGGGCACTGACGGCGGAACGGCGGTGGTTGAGCCGATCTACGCGTCATCCCGCATTGAAGCAGGAAAGGCGATTCGCGAGGACCGCCCGGCCGGGGAGCCGTACCCTGGGAATCCCCGTCCTTTAGGGCGGGGAGGATGTCAACTTCCACAACTTGCAGGAGCAAATGGATGCCGTTTCGAAAAAATATTCTGACAGCCGCCGTTTTGGCCGGTATGACCGGCGGTCTCTCACCGTTCGCGCAGGCCGGCATCGTGGCCGCTGTTTGCCAGGTCAACGATGTGGACGGCTGTGCCGGCGGATCGCCCCTGGTGACGGGCAGCGGCATCCTGACCCTGAGAGGCTATGCCTACGACATCGAGACGAGCGATCGTCCCCAGCCGGGGGGGTATATCCAGATCCGCAACGAGGACACCCTCGCGCTTTACAGACTGCCAATACGCCGTATCGAGGCGCGTCCCGAGATCCTTGGCCCCAAACTACTGGGTACGATCAGACCCGAACAGTATTCCGTCGTGAACGCCGGTTTCATTGCGCCGGTGTTCATGGCCTCGCTTCCGCCGGGGAGCTACGCCGTGGTTGAGGCACGGATCTCGATGGAGAAAGCCGGCCTGGTCAGCGTGCCCCTGGACGCCGGCAACCGCGCTACATTCCGGCTGGACGAGTCGAACAGCCCCTTTCGTTTGGTCGCCACCGATGGGACGGTCGTTCCTCTGGGTTTGACGCGCAACAGCTCGGGAGCACTGCGTGCAGCCGGATACCCGCCGTTACGCGACGGCCAATACCGTATCGAGGCACAACTCAACGCGATTACGGGGGCCGTACAATCCAAAGTGGATTTCAACTACCAGCGCCCCGTCATCGATATCCCGGTATCCGTTCCGCTCGTGCAGGATTTCCCCGGCGTGATTCCCAGAATTGCGCCGATCAACCCGCTGACCAAGCGCCCTATCGACAGGGAAGCGTTGCCGGTGATCGTGGATGCCGTGGACAGCGCAACGGTCAAGGTCGATGGAGGTTTACTTCAAGCGGGGCAATCGCGCGAGATTGCCCGTCAGACGGGGGTATCGGGCGTCTATCGCGCCCGCCTGACTGACGAGATGGATAGCACCGGACAACAAACGGTCCGATTGTTCGTGAACCTACCCGATGCCCCGAACATTCGGCTCAACGTGCGCCGCTGGAATCCGGCGGATTTGATCTCCGTGACACCCTCCAGGCCATCGGTGCCGATCAAGGTCGAGGATATCGACATCGACGCCAAGCTCGCCGGCGGCGCGGCCGACACCTGTCAGACCCTGACCTTGGTGCGCCCCGATTTTCGTCTAGCCCAGGCATCGGCCATCCTTTGTGCGCTGCGGTGGGCTGAGCTTCCGGAAGGACTGAAGTACAACCCCTATCGTGCCAATGCCTTGCGCGGGTCTGTACCCAATCTGGGCGACAATGCGTTCAGCTATACGCCGGGAGTGGTCTATACCGACCCGATTGAAAAAACCACGCAGTTCTACCCGGCAAAAACGGGGGATGGTTACCTTTTGCTTCAGGGAACGTCGCCGACGACGATCGCTTTTACGTTTCGGCCGCACCGATCATTCGAGGCGTTTTATGCCAGCAGCGGTTCGCAATTCCCCGGAAAATATTTTGCGCAGACCGATCCCAATCAAGAGCGATTGGCGGGCCTGCTCAATATCAAAGGCGGTCATCGCAATGTTCGGTCGCGTGTGACGTACCCCGATGGTTCCGAGCGTGAGCACTATAGCGCTGTGCAGGAATCGAACATGGCCATGGTTCTGCATGTCGATGAGCCTTGGAAAACCTACCCCGTCAAGGTCGAAAGTTGGTATGAGCGGGCACCGGAATTTCGTACCGAGGAGACGCTCGAATTTGTTGGGATCCCTTTGACTCCGGTCGTCGACCTGGAGCGAGAACTGTCGAGCCACGATCAAACGAACACCGTTGTGAACGGCTACATGGGGATCGTCAAAGGCCAGGATGTGACGTTCGATCCGGCGAGTATGGGGCGCTGGCAGGTATGGATCGTCGAGAAAAAAAGCGGAAAAACCGAAGACAAGTCCGCCTTGTCGCCCCCGGTTGAGATCCAATCGGACGGCACCTTCTCCGTGGATCTCGGGCAACTGTCAGCTGGTTCAAGAACCATCCGCGTGGTGGCGCAGATGCTCGATGCGGCAGAGGGACTCGTCAATCACCGCATTGAGTCGAAAGATCGAGTGCTGGTCACGCAGCGCGGCAATGCCCTGGAAGGGTCGCTCAGTGCCCGGCAAAGCAGCGGCAAGATTCCGTTCCGTCAAACGATTTACTTCTCGCTGCGGGACTCCACGCTACTGCGTAATGTTGGATCCGTTCGCTGGGAACAGGAACGCGAGGATGGTACATGGCAACGGATCATGCGCAATGGTGCCACAGAGTACACAGGGATGAACTATGTAGCGGAGGTCGCCGATGCCGGCAAGCGACGTTATCGCGCCATTGTGACCAACCGTTTCTCGGGATCCGAGTTCGTGACCGAACCCTTTGAATTGCAGGCTTACAACCTGCCCAGTTTTACGGTGGAAGCGCCGGCCGTGACGGTCGTCGGCAAACCCGTGACGTTGACCGTCAAGCCGGACAGCGGGCTGGATGCCGATTACACATGGTCATTCGTCTCCAGCGCCAAGGTCGAAGAGGCCTCGGATTCTGGCGGGATGACCTTCACCTTCACCCCCAAAGAATTGAAATCCTACGTCATTGAGGTGAGCGCCCGCGAGCGAGGGGCACCGGAAACCGCTCAGTCCGCGGTAAAGAAAACCGTCTCCCTCAAAGCCGTCAACCCGCTGGCGGCACGCGCCACCTTGTCCGGGCCGACCTTTGTCGAGGCGGGGAAAACCTACCGCTTCCAAGCTCGCCACAATGACGTGGTCTCCAGCAGCGTCGACAAATCTTATGAAATCAAGGGATACTGGTCCCTTCCAGATGGATCCCGCGTCGATGCGCTGGAACTTGATTACACAGTCCGACCCTCCGACACCGGTCTGAGTTATTACACCTACGTCGATGGCTATCCGGAAGAAACCTCGGTCGCCTTCCATAGCATGCGCACATGGGTGTATCGGTGGCCCACCGACTGGCGTATTCAACTCAGCCCCATCTCCTTGGATGTTCCAGCCTCGATCCGCTACAACATTGCCCCGGTCAATTTCGATCTGCGCACGCTCAATGGTGAGCCGCTGACCTACACATGGTCACTCCCCAACGGCGTGATTCAGCGCGAGAGCGGCAACACCCAAGGCACATTGGAGATCAGCCGGCATGGCACCTACCAGATTGCCGTTCAGGTGGCGGACACGCGGGGCAATGTGGTCAATGTCAGCAGCGATCAGTTCAGTGTGCTGCCGGCCGCTACGGTCAAGGCGCAAGCCAACATCGTGTCCAAGTATGGTGAGACCTACTATGCCCCAGGCTCCTACTACGTGAGCCTGAAGGTCTTGGAAGTCCCGCGCGGTGATCGCTTCCTGAAAAACGAGGTGCTCATCAACGGTCAGAAGGTCGGGGAGTTCGTCGGCTCCGGAACCTATGTATCGTTCACGCAGCCCGGTGAGTATGAAGTGGTGCTACGCACACTCACCCAACGCGAAAATTATGGCGAGAACACGCTCAATGTGATGGTAGAGGCTCCGCCCGAACCGCGTTGCTCGGTCGACAGCAAGATGACGGCCTCCGGCCCCTATCTCACGCCCAGATGCACAGTGGACGTCGGCTACGTGCGCTCCTACACATGGAACTACGAACTGGATGGTCAGCCTCAGCGCTCGACATCCAAGGCGTTCGTGGTGATGAAAGCCTGGCTGAATGAGGATCGCATCCGCAATCTGACCCTGACGGTCGAATCGGATCTGGGAGCCCAGTTCAAACAGGATATTCCGATACCGGATCTGGCTCAGCAGACCTCGCCTTAAAACCTAAACGAATCGCGCGCGCATTCCCCCAGTCCTCAGCCGTAACCCGGCCTACACCTCGCTGATCGGTCGGGAGAAATTCGCCGAGCGCTATGGCCTCGGCCCCCATCACGCCCGCGCTGGTCATCGCGCGGCGTGCACTCAACCTGTTTTTTGCTCGTGAGCAGCGACTGATGCACCGTCCAGGCGGACGGTCTCCGGACCGATCCCGTGCGCCACAGCCCCCTCGGGGCACGGCGCTTGGCGCTTCTGCGCACTCATCCTCGACAGATACTTGCATCTTTTTTTTTGCAATGTATGATTACAAATGAAGTTACATTGTAAATTTTAGGTGTCGAATTGAAGCGCTCACCAGTCATCGCGGTATCCTCCATTGCGCTGTGGCTCAGCGTGACCGGATGTGCTCCGCGCTTCGTCGAAATCGAGCGTACGCCGCGCATCGCCTGGGTCGAGCGTCCATTCGTTGTGGAAAGCGCCTTTTTGCAGCCCTCACCACGCCGGGAGCTTGTTCAGACCGAACTGACCGGCGCGCAACTCGGCCCCATGGAGCGCGTACGCTGGATCGAGGGGATCAATCCGAACAGTCACCGCATCCAACGGGCGACGGAGCGGCACGGCGCTCAACAGGGCGCATTGAGCCATCAGGCATCCTCCACATCGGTCGACGAGCAACTGGTGCAGGCCGTGTTTTTCGGTGTGCATGAAGGGCGTCTGAGTGCCGAAGGCGAACTGGCCCTGAATGCGTTCCAGGGGCGTGGTGATGAGCGCTATTTCGTCGAGTTCCTGTATGCCGGACCGATGGACGAAGTCGCCACCCGCGAAATGACCGCCCTTTGGGTGGATCTCTCCAAGCGTTTGGTGCAGCGCGGTGCCGACCCAAAAAATTTCGTCATGGGCGGTTCTAAATACAATCAACGCATCAACGCCGTGGCCTTGCTGAAGGTTGGAAACTGATGACGGAGAAACCGATTCCCAATTACGTCGACGATCAGATGCAGGTTTTCTTCTGGGAAGTTGATGAATTTTTTCCGATCCTGACTATTTTTATTCTGTTTTTCATGTGGGATCAGTTGTTGATTGGTATCGCCCTGTCCTGGGCTTTTGGTCGCTACTTTTCGCGATTCAAAAGCTCCAATATGGACGGTTTTTTGTTCCACATGGCCTGGTGGTCCGGTTTGATGTCGATGAATAAACGGTTTGCCAATGGTTTGATGCGCGAGGCTTGCAAATGAACTTCAAAAATGCCCTGCGCTCCATGGAACGCCTTCAGTCGCTTTCGATTGGAATGCTGGCTTCGAATGTCATCATGGCTGGAGGTTTGACCTATGCCATTGTAGCCATAAACAACACCCACGAGCGACTGGTCATCATTCCGCCGCATCTGGATGCACAGGTAGAAGTCGCGTGGTCATCGGCCAACAAGGAGTACCTCAAGAGTTTCGGACTCTATGTAGCCACACTGGTCGGCAATATTCAGCCCAAGTCATCCACGGTCGTCCTGGATGCGGTCAGTGCCTTTATGGACCCCGCCATCTACACAGAATTCCGCCGGCAAGCGCTGGCTATCATTCAGGATCCCGTATTCAAAACCAGTGGTGCGGTGATAACGTTTCAGCCATCCACGATCCAGTTCGAGTCGGAAACCTCGCGTGTGTTTGTTACCGGGTCGCTGATTACAAAAGGCGGACTCAGTCAGGACAAACAAAAAACCGTCACCTACGAAATCGGTGTTCGGATTCGTGAGGGGCGTCCATGGGTCAGTCATTTCACCTCGTACGAGGGTAGCGTCATCCGGACTGTAGCCTGGCACATCAACAACAGCGCCCGCAAAGGCCAACCCATTCCGCAGCACGCCTTGCCGGTTTCGATGCGTGCGCCAAAGGCTGAAGCTGAGAATCCGCTTCCTGAGAATCCGCTTCCGCAAACGGCCTTTGAAAGTGTTCCGGTTTCGGAAGACGCTTCCGACGAGCGCTGATTTTTAGGCGGATTTTTATGAAAAGAGCCGTTTTAATTCCGTTGATGTGTGTCGCTCAAGCGGCCGCTGCCCATGGCGCGGCGGCGAAATCGGACGCCGGTTCAGGTCGCTTCGTCGAGCGACATGGAACAGGTAAAAGCGAGACCGTCAGCCAGGCCCCTGTGCCGTCAGTCCCACTGGCGGCGGCACCCGCGCCGTTAGCCGATGTGGAACGCTCGATCGAGCAAGCCCGGCAAGCCGGGGGCATCCCGATGGATCCGGCGCTGCGTGACATTCACTTGCCTGGACTCAAAAACGATGATCCATCGCTGCGCCCGTGGGTTTTGCATACCCGACTCGGCGTCAACGAGGTCGTCAAGCTCAGCGCTTCATTGATGAATCGAATTGCCACGCCATTTCTTAAGCCTATTGTGATCGATCCATCCAACTCGTCGGTTAAGATCATCGGTTCCGATGTCTATTACATCCCGGCCAGTTCCAGTCCCATTGGGATTTTCATTGTCGACTCCGAGAACAAAAATCAGACGATCTCGCTGACCGTCATCCCGACGGACGGCATTCCTGGACAAAATCTGATCGTAAAACTTGAAGATCTGCGGGCGGCTGAAGATTTGACGCCCAATGCTCCCAGAGGCAAGGGCGGGCTTCCAGGCAGAGAAGCCGACTATACCAGCTATGTCCGTGCCGTGATGACGCAGGCGCTACGTGGAAGTGTCGATGGTTTTTCAAATGTCCCACTCGAGGGCGGGGTTGCCCAAATGGGTGATTTGCGAATCACCCCGGATCTAGTCTTCACAGGATCGATCATCGATGTTTATCGTTATCGCATCAGCAATAGAGGAAAAAGGGCGCTCGACCTGCATGAAAATAACTTCTACCGCAAAGGGGTTCGAGCGGTCGCTTTCTTTCCCCGTCTGTCGCTGGCTCCCAATGAAGACGGCTATGTGTTCATTTTGGCCGACAAACCAGGAGCAGGCCGTTGAACATTGTCGAATCCTATAAAAGACTCAATCCCGGTGTACGTCGCAGCGTGCTGGTTGGCGGTGTCCTTGGCGGTGTGCTGGCCGTTTCAACGCTCTTGATGTCCATGGTGGAGCGCGAAGCGGCGCAACGCCCTCAGGCCGATCGCCCCGAGGTCACTGTGGTCTCGCCGCAACGCATGACGGGCGTCGAGCAATTCAGCGCTGAAATGGAAGCCATGAAGCGTCAGTTGCAGGATCTGCAAAATCAAACGCGCGAGCTTCGCGAACAGAACGAAGAACTTAAGCGCAAGCAGCGCGAGGCACCAGGTGCAAGCAGCCCTGATATGGACACGTTCAGCGTCAACGAAGCGGAGTTTTTTGACCCTGAAGCGCTTGCGCCGGAACTGGCCGAAGAGCCGCCCGATCGCGAGGGCGGCGATGGTCGCGATGCGTTCGCTCTGGAAGCGCCGCCGCCATTTTCGGATGTTGCGCCTTCATCAGCGATGACGCCATCCGCAATGCCGTCGCTTCCTCCGGCGTTGCCGCCGCCGATGTCCACGGTTCCGTCCACGGTTCCTGCGCAACCGCAATTTCGGGTGATCTCGGAAGCGGGTGAGCTTACAGGCGAGGCCATCGATCGCGAAATCAACGCCACCGAAGAGTCCGCCGATGAGAAGGTCTACATTCCGGCCGGTTCGATGTTTACTGGGGTTCTGCTCAACGGTCTCGATGCACCCACAACCACAGCGGCCCAAAAAAATCCGACCCCTGTGGTCATGCGTATCAAGCGCGAAGCCGTGCTCCCGAATTATGCCTCCATCGATGTCCGCGAGTGCTTTCTGCTGGCGGCCGGGTACGGACAGTTGTCCAGTGAGCGCGTGATCATGAGGGCTGAAACGCTGTCGTGCGTGCGTACAGATGGCCAGGTATTCGAAACCAAACTGGATTCCTACATCGTAGGAACGGATGGGAAGGTCGGAATGCCGGGCCGATTGGTCAGCAAACAAGGACAAATGATCGCGCGTTCCCTGCTGGCTGGTGTGTTTGCCGGACTGGGTGATGCGCTGGATGTCGACAAGGTTGACTCGCTCAATATTAATCCGGATGGAAAATCTATTTATGAGCAGGAGAATCTTTCATCCGTGTTTCAGTCGGGGACGGCCTCTGGGTTGTCTTCGGCCGCCAACATGGTCGCGAAGTTCTATCTCGATATGGCCAAGGAGACATTTCCGGTCGTCGAGGTTCCGGCCGGTGAGGTGGGGACGATCGTCGTGACGCGCGGAGGCACTTTGCCCTTGAAAGGCTCGACCAGTCTTCAGCTGTATGCCGACTCCAGCAGCAAGACACCGAGGCCCCAGGCGTCGGCGGCCGCCGCCTCAACGCCTTCCAACCCCGCGCCGCCCCCGCCACAGGTTTCGCCGGCACAACCGCCAACGATGCCACGCCTGGATGCCGCTTTTGATGCGCAGCGGCGATCCGGTCAGCCTACTTTTGGCAGCGGCGTTGGGTGGTAGCTATCTATCTGTCCATGCACAGAAATACAGCCGAGAGGTCTTTGGTGAAAAAGGCAGCCTTGCTGACAATCAGCGCTTTAGGAACCCTGATGACGGGATGCGCCGCACTCAATCCGGCGGGTGAGTCTCAGTTTGCCTGTAAAGGCGATGAGTGTCCGACGCCCATAGAGGTGTATTCCGAAACCCATCATGCACCACCGTCCGTTGAAATGGGGCGGACCCCCAAACAATGGCGCGGTGGTGGGCAACGGAAAGCGGGTAAAGATAAAGAGGGGGAAGATGAATCGGACATCTACCTGAAACGCGCTTTGGATTTAGCCCCGCAAGCACAATCCGCTTCCGGGAATGCCAATGATCCGCCTTTCAAGCCGATCCGTGAGCCCGCTCAGGTTGCCCGGATCTGGATTGCACCGTGGGTCGATCAAAACGACAACCTGCATGCCAATGGATACGTTTTTACGGAGGTCAAATCTCAAAGCTGGTCTTTTGGCGAGCCTGAAATCCGGCATTCGCTCGGTCTTCAATCCTTGCCTATCCAATAACCGTTCCACCTATCATCACATGCCGTAAAACGGCTTTTTTGCGGAGAAAATAGATGAAGAAGACGACCATTCTGACCGTTGCCGCCCTCCTTTTCGGTGCCTCCCTGCAAGCCATGGCCGGTGCCGGCGGCACCGAGTTCACCCAAGTCCACGAGCAGGTCGCGGGCTGGGCCAACGGCACCCTGGGAAAGACCATGGGCGTGGCGGCCCTGCTGGTGGGCCTGGGCATCGGCGTTATCAAACAGTCGGTCATGGCCGCGGTCGTGGGCGTGGCCATGGCACTGGTGGCCGGTTTCGGCCCGGATGTCATCGATGGCGTCATTACCGCCGGCCTGCCTATCGTCAACACGATCTAAGCCCTCATCGCGGGATGCCCTGGGCATCCCGATCCCCAGCGCCCGACGGGCGTCGGGCGTCTACTCGCCACAGAAGCAGGTTGCTATGTCTTTCGTCTTTGAGTCGTTGGGTGCTTTGACGCAACGCACGTTACCAGACGATTTTATCCCTGTGTCCGCCTATGATCCGGATACGGGGGTGTTTCTCTGTGAAGACGGGCATTTGGGCTTGTGCTACTGGGGCGACCCCGTCAATGGGGCCGACGATACAACAGCAGAAATGCTCAAAGGCGCATTTTCGATCCCGTTGCCGGCTGGTAGCTTCGTGCAGATATCGCTGTTGGGGATGCCCGATATCGACACGACGATCTACAATTATCGGCAACGGCGCGAAAACGGCCTCAACCAAATTCAACACCCCGATGCACGTGAGGTTCTGAGTGCCTACTACGAGCGTCGCGCCGACTTTATCGATTCGGGAAAATATGAGGCATTGCTGCCCTCAACCGGTGTCAAAATTCTCGACCGCAAGGTGGTTCTGACACTGAAGACGCCGTATCAAGGTTTGACGCCCTCAGAAGAAGACATCGAAATTTTGGCGGAAACCGGTGCCAAGCTGGCTGAATCACTCCAAGCAATCGGTTTGTTTTTGCGTCGCATGACCGCAGCGCAATACCTGGAATTGGCCTATCGGTTGACACATCCGTTCGACCCGCCCAAAACCGATCCGGTTCGTCCTGAGCAACAACTCAATCATCAAGTTTTTGTTGCGGGCGAGAGCCTGGATGTGGGCAAGGATTCCCTGATCATCAATGATGAAGTCTACGCGCAGATTCTCAGCGTCTCGCGCTGGCCCAAGAGTAATGCGCTGTCATTGATGGCGTATATGATCGGTGATCCGCTAGGGGCTAACAATCAAGTCAAGCTCCCTTACCATATCAACCTTACGCTGCATTATCCAAATCAACACGAAAAAGTCAGTGCGATGCGGCAAAAAGCCGGCCTGATCAACTATCAGGCTTTTGGCCCACTGTTGCGGTTTGTTCCTAAACTCGCCTTCAAGAAACAGGGCATGGATGTTCTCATTCATGCCATTGAGCAGGGTGCCACCGTGGTCGAGGCGGCCTTGACCATGACAGTCTATTCCAAGGACAAGGAAGAGGCCTCGCGCCAGGTCTCGGCGATGCGCACATACATGCAGTCATTTGATATGACCATGGGAGAGGAGCGGCGTATTCTGCTGCCGGTATTCTGGAATGCATTCCCCTTGTTCCCGAGTGTTGAAAGCATCAAGAATACCTTCCGCTTCAAAACAATGGCTGTCGAACACGCCCTGACATTTGTGCCCATCCTGGGCGAATGGAAGGGAACGGCGCGTCTGGACGGCAAAGGGCATGCGCTGCTGTTGGCGAGCCGCCGCGGGCAGATCATGCCTATTGATCTCTATGACTCGTCAACCAACTACAACTCCGTGGTATTCGCCGAGTCGGGCTCCGGTAAATCCTTCTTCACCCAGCAGGTCATCATGGACTACCTCTCTATGGGTGCCAAGGTCTGGGTCATCGACGTCGGACGCTCATATTACAAACTTACGCGCCTGCTCAATGGCTCGTTCATTGAATTCGGGCCGACATCCGGACTGTGCCTCAACCCGTTCTCGAGTGTCGAGGAGATCGATGAGGAGGTCGGCCTGATTCAGGCCATTGTGGAGAAGATGGCCGCACCCGAGGAGGGGCTGGACGATTATCGACGCTCGCGCATCGAGGAGGCGGTCAAGGCTGTCTGGGGGCGCATGGGGAAGTCATCCACCATCACAGATGTAGCCGAGTTTATGAGCCATCAGCCCGATCCGCGCGTGGCGGATATCGGTGCCATGCTCTACCGGTTTACCCGCTACGGCTCCGAAGGCTACTGGTTCGATGGTGTGAGCAACCTGGATCTGACCAAGGATCTGGTAGTCCTGGAACTGGAGGAGCTTAAGGGCAAACGGACGCTTCAGCAGGTCGTGCTGATGCAGATCATCAGTTCCATTCAGCGCGAAATGTACCTTTCCAAGGATGGTCGCCCCAAGCTGCTCATCATCGACGAAGCCTGGGACTTGCTCGACGACCCCATGGTCGGTCGATTCATGGAGCACGCCTACCGGCGATTCCGCAAATATGGCGGGGCCGCCAAGATCATCACGCAATCCATTGCGGATCTCTATCGCTCCTCCTCCGGACGCGCCATCGCCGACAACAGCGCCTTCAAATTCATCCTGCGTCAGACAGCCGAATCCATCGATCAGGTCGAGCGCGAAGGCTACCTGGCGCTCGGTCCCTATGGGTATTACCTCTTGCGCACCGTGCACACGATCCCCGGTAAATATGCCGAGATCATGGTGTACTCCAATCAAGGCATGGGCGTCGCGCGACTCGTGGTGGACAGGTTCTCGCAAGTGCTTTTCTCCACATCGGGCGCGGAACGCACCGAAGTCATCAATGCCATCGAGGCGGGGGCCACGCCTCTTCAGGCGATCGAGGAGTTCATTGCGACTCATGGTTAAGAAAGAGCCGACTATTCCCGAAGCGATCGAATCGGACTCGATCGAACTTGCCGACCCCGTCGAACCCACCGCTGTGACGGTGCCGGCGCCGGCTGCGTCTTCACATCCGACGCGCGACTTTCTGATCAATCTCGTCATCATCGTCGGCCTGTCGGCGCTGACGGCGGCCGGCGTCCAGCGACTCATGCCCGCCACACTGGAGACCCCGAGCCGCGCACCGGCCCTGCTGATGGTCGACACTGAGCGCCTGGCCCGAGAGGCGATCGACGCTTTAGGGGATCTGGTGGCGCAAAACAAGCTGCCGTCCGAGGAGATGCCGGAACGCAGCCGCCGGTTCAGCGATGGGCTTCTGCGCGAGATCCAAGCCTACGCCGCGCGTGGCCATGTGGTGCTCCGGAGCGCCGCCGTGCTGGCTGCACCCGCCGAGGTTCGGGACATCACCGACGAGGTGCGCGAGCAGCTGTTGCAACAGGGGCTGATGGATCGCAAACCCGAAACGCGCCGCGAGGGTTATTGAGATGGTGGGGCAAATTTTTGGGGGAGGGATCCTGTTTTTCATCCTTGGAGCACTGGCTTTCGTGTTTTGGCCGGCGGATGCCTGCCGGCGTATCAACAACGCCACCACGCTGGTCCATAGTGCCCTGGGCCTGGTGCCCTTTACCGGAGAGGCACTGTTTCGGCGTGACATGAGCCGCTCTTGGGCGGACGTCGAGGATTGGTCTCAGTGGACACACGCGCAAATGACAGCGTATTTCGGACAGCCGCACTGTCAGGCCGACTTCGACAATGTCTATGGCCCGCGTACCGATACCCGCGAGGCAAACGACTGGCTTCGGGAGTATGACCCGGAACTCTACACGCTGTTGGCTCCAGAGTCGGAAGCGGCGGCCATTGACAGCGAAGCGGGGGAGCCTCAGGAGCGATGAGACGCCTATCTCCCCGTTTTCTGCTCCAGGTCGGTGGATTCTTCGTTGTGTCACTGGTCCTCGTGTTGCTCTGGCGTGCCGGCGACTATCGCCTCGGCGTGGATGTGCAACGCTTCACGGGGGAGCCGTCGTGTCTGCCTTTTACGCTGTTCGTGATGCATATGCAGGTCGATAGACCGCCACAGCGCGGCGATTTCGTCGTCGCCACGATGCCCGACTCCGGTCTGCCGCTCGGTGCGCGCCCAGGGGCGCGGATCCTCAAGCGTATCGCGGGTGTGCCGGGCGATCAGATCCGTATCGAAGGCACCGAACTCTATATCAATGGCCTGCATCGGGATCGGCTGTGGCTGGCCAAAAGCCTCCCTGGTAAACAACCCGGCGACTTCGATCTGAATCTGACTCTGGCCGACGGTCAGTATTTCCTCTTGGGATCGACGCAAGAGAGTTTTGACTCACGCTACTGGGGACCGATCCATCGTGAAGCCATCCGCGGTTACGCTCACCCTTTGTTTTAGTCTCGCACTCCACAGCCATCTCGTCCAAGCCGCCGACACAGGACTGACGCGCCAACCCTGGGCCGACCGGACCGACTTGGCTCCGGCGCAGCGCCCCCTTCAGCCACAGCCGGCGGCCGGGCTCGCGATCGCGAACTTCTCCACCGCGTACTCCCGCGAGGAAGCATGGATGGAGGCGGCCGTGGATCGCTATCTCCAGCACGCACCGGAGAGCGCCGAGGCGACGATCGACTACTCCATGCAGGTCTTCATCTCAGAGGGGATGCCGGAAGGGGCGCTTCGCCATCTGTTCAAGCAGGCGCTCGAGGAACCGCCGGGCCAAGTGCGCTTTGTCTTGCAAGGCTTCGAGCCGCAAAAACTCGGCGCACTGATTGGGCGGCTGCGTCGCCTGTTCCCCGATCCGCAAGGCGACGACATCCTCATTGAAATCGACCCCGAGGCGTTCCGTACCTATCAAGTCGACTCTGTTCCCGTGTTCCTGGTGAAGGACGGCGATGAATGGTACGAGGTGCAGGGCACGATCAGCCTGGAAGGCGCACGAGAGAATGTGCGCCGTCGTGGCCCCCTCGTGGTCGGCGAACTGTACGCCATTGCTGAACCCGACATGCTGACCGTCATTGAGGAGCGCGTGCGCGACTACGACTGGACAGCCGCCTTACAGCGCGCGCAATCGCGCGTGGCTGACAATCTGTCACCGAAGTTCGATCTGCCGACGGTGACTCGGAACTCTGAAGATTTTTTCACGCCGGTTTTTATTGTTCCACATGACATTGTAATTCCTGAGTATAATGGAAACCCGGAAGTGTTACTGGCGCGCGCAGGAACCCGATACAACATCCTCGATTTCACAAGCCTCCAGGTGCCGATCATCGTCTTCGATGCCAGTGATCCACGACAGAGGCGATTAGTGAAGGAATGGATTGCTGGTGAGTATGCCGACGCCGATCTGTTCGTCGTCGGGGCCGAGGCCGCCGATGGCCGCCCTGGAACGGTCGCACTGTCCGAGCAGTTGCAACGCCCAACCTATCCCTGGTTCGGCCGCATGAGCGATCGATTCGGTGTGCGCGCCGTACCCGCCATCGTCGAGCAGGCCGGGGACCGTCTGAGGATTCGTTACGTTGAGCCACCGTCATTTGCCCCTTGATCGCTGTCGCCGCCCGCTCTGCGCGGCTGTTGCCGCGATCGGTCTTGTTTGTGCGAGCGCGCCACTGAAAGCTGAAGGCATGAAGCTAGGGTGCAACAGTTACAGCCCGCTGAAAACCATGTTTTCAGATGTGTGCTGGTCCGGGATGTTTCCGATGCGGATTGCGGGCGCGACCTTCATGAAGGGCAAGTCCGGCGTGCCCAGTGACGCTACTGGAAAGGCGATCTGTGTCTGCGGCGGCAACCTCGCCAAAGGGCAGTTGCCAAAAATCGGCTTCACCGTCGGTTTCTGGGCGCCCTCCAAAATCATCGATATCACCCGCAAACCATACTGTCTCCCTTCATTGGGCGGACTAGAGATCCCCGTGGGGGGAATCGACTTCATCAATGGCGGCGCAAATCGCGGAAGGGGGCAGCGCCAAGAGGCCTTCGCCAACTGGATCCTGTATTCCGCCCCGCTCATCTACATGCTGCGCCTCCTCGATGAGGGGGCCTGCCCTTCAGACGGTCTGTTGGACTTCGATGTCATGCACATGAGTCCGTTGTTTCCGACACAGAACGACGTCACCGGACGCTATACCACGTTTCTCAACCCCGAAATGATGCTCCTGGCCAACGCCAAGTCGTTTCTCGCCATGCCCGTGGATGCGGTGTCCTCGACCCTCGGCAATCCGATCAACAACTTGTTTTGGGTCGCCGGTGCCTGGGGGCAGATCTATCCCATGACCGGTTTCAACGGTATGGGACGCATGGTCGATCCGGTGCGCTTCAGCAGTCTCATGGCAACACGCTCGATCGCCATGCTTCATCGCCTGGGCTTGATGAACGAAACCATCGGCGACGACAACCTGTGCGAGCGCAATGCGCGCTTCATCCTGCGCAAAGACGCCTTCCGCTGGCAGATGTTGGCTCCCTCGCCGGAAGGTGGACGCTCGTCCGGCGGGGGCGGATCCGGTTCATCCGGTCAGGTGCGGTTGGTCAATCCGCCGACGCGCGGCGGAACCTGCACCCACGCCACCGGGGCCGGCACCGCCGGCTGGGGTATGTGGCGCGATGTGCCGGCCACCGGCGAGGACCACACCTACATGCTGTTCCAATGGACCGACTGCTGCTTCGGACTCACACCTGGAAGTTAAATATGCAGCAGCCTACCTTGAGCCGCCCCATGCGGGTCGGTGCACGCTTCATGTTGGTCTGGATGTCGGTCGTGTGGCCGATCCAGTGGCACCAGGCGTATGCCCAAGGCCTCCCTGAGTCGACCGAGGCGCAACTCGTCAATCAGCGCGCCAAAAAGCTCAGTAATGACTGGAATCAAGGGCAGGGGACCGTACGTCTGCCCAACTTGATGGACGACAACACGCCGGTCAGGACGCCCAATCTCGATCCAGGGCCCGCCGACGCCGATCTGGCCGGACGCGCCGCCGACAAATACCAGCCGTTGCAGGTGGGGGATATCGTCCAGGGCGCGCAACGCGGAAGCGACTTTGCCCAGAGTCTCTACTCAACATCAGATGTCAGCAACTACAGCCTGGACCAGACGCGCGTGGAGCCGGGGGTCAACCAGACCTCATCCTCAACCGTCAATTTCTCCGAGATCATGCCGGTCTACAGCGAGACGGATCTGAATCTGATCAATCAGACCGGAGCGACCATCTACAGCGATCCGGCCCAGGCCAAAGTGCTCTCCGAGCAGGATCGCAAGAATCTCAGCCGGCTCGGATGCCGAAATACCCAGTTCCTGTTGCTCGATCGACAAGACATCTATCAGGCCAAGACTTCCCCGGAACATCGCATCCTCAAGGTCGAGTTCTTCGACGTGCATCAGGAGCCAATTCCAAACACGAATCCGGTCGAGTATCGTGAAGTTACGACCCCTTCGTTCTATCGCAAGGGACAGGTCCAGCTGCAACGGCCCACGCTCGGCGGTGTGGCGCAGCAGTGGTGGGAGCGCGTCGACAACGATTTTGCAATTCGCTATACCTATACCCCTTACACCAATCCGAAAAACCAAAACTTTTTCACCTATAACCACAAGCTGGCCTACTTCCATCATGGCCCTTATGTCGTCGCTCCGGACAGCTATTTCTCGAGCTATGGCCAGCCGCGCGACGGTTTTACGCCCGTCATCAATTACACCATCCCCTATGGGGTCGGCGAGATTTACATCTCGGCGGATTTATACCGCACTGAAGTGACCTATTCCGATCCGGTTCCGGGGCAGATTTGCCCTCCGGATCCGCCCGCTGTCTGCGAGGTCGATTCGATCGGCGGTGATCGCCTGCGCTGGTGCCCAGGATCGCCGGGGGCCAATGTGCTGCTCATGTATGACGACGGTACAGCCGTATCCGCCCAGCGTCAGGGTAAGCAGTACAGCGATCTCATCATGGCCAATACGGCCTCCAATAATTACATCAATGACAGCGGTGTCTCCAGCGGTGTGATTCGGGGCTTGAATGCCGGTTCGAGTTCTTCCGGCGTCTCGCAGGAATTCGCTGGATTCTGTAGCCGTGAAACCATCAGTGTTATCGAAGAAACGGTCGATAATTCCTACGATAACGAAGATGTGGAAATTTGCTCGGAGACACTGGTCAATCCGTATCCGGATGGTTGTCATACCATCAAGCGTTCGTTTGGCATGTCCTATCTGGGTGAGCAGAATTTCCTCACCGTGCGCGCCTTCAACAAAATTGCCGAACCTATCATCGATCCAACGACGGGCGAGCAGGTCAAGGATGGCGATGGAAAACCGATGTTCACATACCGTAAGGAACCGGCAGCCGTCAATGGACCGATCAACACCAATTTCCCAATCGTTGGCGCCTCACGCTGCAACAATGGCATGGGTACAGGATGCTCAACGGAAATCAAGCCGGACAATCCCGACGGCTCCAGTGCCGGATACTATGTTGAATATGATCACGTTCCATTGGTTGCCGATCCTTATCTCTACGCGGTCGATGGCGTCTATCTGCAAACGGGCGGCTCATCGTCATTCGGTCATTACGGATTGCCGACGAATAACTGGACACCCACAGGCAGCGCTTCGGGAAATGGGTCTGTCCATGATCTGCGTCTCGTAGCCAAAGTCTATGCCGTGACCATCAACACCTTCGCCGGCTGTGAAAAATATATGCAGTATGCCGCGGATGGTTTTTGTCAGGGGGCACGCCTGAATTGCATTGACAGCGCTCCAACGCGCACGATCGGTGGCGTGACGTTTGGTCCCGGACTCCCGAACGAGGGTATTGTCGAATTACTGAAAAAATGGGGCACCGACTCATCGGCGGATTTTCCGGATTACGATAACGGGGATGGGCGAGAACCTTTGCCAATCGGCCCCGAACTCACGCTATTAGACGACAAGATGTGCTGGGAGGCGACCGGTGAGCCTTTTACGACGTGCTCGACGATGGGGGATTTGACAAATCTGAAACAGTTCACCCGTAACGGCGAAATTTGGGCGACCGATTGCCATATCACGGAAGGACCGGATGGCGCTCCTCTGGATGGAGGATCTTGTCGTCGTGTCAGCGCCTATGATGGGTGCGACAGCCGATTCGTCGGTATTTACTCCGGTGTTTGTTACAACCCAACGGCGGCCTATGACTGTGGCGAGAGACAGGATCGCGATTTCATCGTCACCATTGAGGAAAAGGGGGATTCCTGCTCAGGTGTGATGCGTTGTTTGGGCACCGAATGTCACCGGCCCAATCTGGCCGGCGATAATGCCGAGGATTTCGCTCAAGCCGCCGCCGGCATGGAGGCGCTGAACATGATGAAAATGGACATGGTGTGCGCCGAAACCGGTGAGCAACCCACAAGCACCTCCCAAGCCTGTACGCCCGTCGTCTTCGGCGGTAGTGCGATGTATTGCAAGATCCCTATCGGCAATGAAATCGGATTGACGCCCAACTGCTGCAACGAAGCGGAAAAAGCCGCCACATCCGATGGCCCCAGCTGGTTCGATTATCTCAAGGCCACGTATTTGATCTATAAAATCTCGGAAAACAATATCGTTCAGCAATTTCTGGGGACCAAGGACGTCTACAACTCCACAGCCAAGATGTTTGGCGAAATTGCCAAACCTGTCACCAACGCTTACAAATCCGCCTCCGAATACGTGACGAAGAAATTCGTTGAACCACTGTCCGCCGGGTTTGACAATCTGTTCAGTTCGTTTGGGGCAGGCAGCGGAGGCTCGACGGCAGCTACGGTGGGAGTCGATGCAACAGCCAAGCAGGGTTTGATCAGCGGCACAATCGACTCGCTGCATCAAGCGTTGCTCAAGGGCGCTCAGAAAATTTTGATCGATATTGGGGGAGAGGATTTCGCCAGTCAAATCATTACCGAGCAGGGCGGCAAGTTGATACTGACCCAGACGGCCCAGAGAATCCTCGACACCATCAGTTTGGTCTTCATGGTCTACAGCCTTCTCAAGTTGATCGGGCATATCATCTTTGCCTGCAAGCAGGAGGAATATGAGTGGGCGATGAATATGAAATGGCGGTTATGTACCTATGCGGGCGATTGTTGCAACAAAAAAGTGGTGATACTCGGATGCCTGGAAAAACGCAAACTGTATTGCTGCTATAAATCCATTGCCGCGCGCGTAATCGCCGAGCAGATCATCAAGAAAGGGCTGTTGGCATCGCGCTCAAAGGGTTATCGCTCGGGGCCGGGCGGAACCACGTTGAAAAAGTGCGATATCAACTGCGGTGGATTTACCCCATACGATTTGGCCGAAGTCGACTGGGCTCAAGTCGATCTGTCCGAATGGTTGGATGCGCTGATCGAATCAGGGCTGTTCAATCCGACTACCCCGAGCACGACCTATGCGGTAACGACGGATACGGTTCCTATCACGCAAACGGTTGGGCGCACGAACGATGAGGAGGGGCAGTTCGATCAGCGTGTGGCGGCGACAAAAACGGCCGAGGGCGTCAGGGAAAATACCTCAGATATGCTGCAAAACACCGCGACATTGCGTCAGGCTGATCACTGCTACGCCTATGATGATCGCAAGATGCCGTATACCTATCCGGAGTGCGAGGCGTGCAGCAATGCCATCACCAAGGGCGGTCACAGCGGCGTGGCGAACTGGGTGTTCAACGAGAATCCCGACACCGGTGCCATCGATATCGAGTGGGGGTCGTCTCAGTATGGCAGTCTCAGCGCCGGCGATTATCATTTCAGTGCCGATTTGAACATTGAAGACGTCTCTGAGATCAATCAGTTCATCCTGGAAATGCTGCAATACGACGATTGGTTGCGACTCGAAATCAACGGGCAACAGATACTGAACGGTCCCTATGGCGGCGACATGCTGCAATTATGCGCCGGCAATATGGTTCAGTATCAATCGAGCGGCGGATGCACCGGCAGTCGCGATCTAAACAACGCGCGACGGTATGTCGCCAATATCGACGTCCTGCCGTATCTGCATAGCGGAACCAACACCTTCAGCGGTCATGTGATCGTTGGCGGGGGCGGAGAGTTTTTTGCCCGCTTCCGCACCCTTCAAACATGCAAAGAGTGGAACAAATAGTCAACTACCCCGTCCTGAAGGACGGGGTTTCTCGCGGAGGAACTGATGGATTTAAGTGCCGGCAGTCTCGGTTTTTTGATTGGAGTCGGCGTGACCGTCATGGTCACGCTATCGATCGTGCTCTCGGGGTCGCGACGTGATCAGGCACGCACCCGCCGCGATCATCAAAAAGCCCGCGAGCGCCATCGCGAACAGGTCGCGCTCAATCCACGGCGACGACGCACGCGCCCCGAGGACGAGGACGGGGGCGGCGCCCCCCAGGTGGAATGGGCTCCGGAAAGTCACCTCAAGATCCCACCCGCCGATGTGCAAAAGATCGAGGGCATTCCAGCCCGTAACAACACCCCGCGAGGGCCATTCTGATGCCACGTCATGCCGTCATCGCCTTACTCATGGGGGCGCTTCAGGTCTGGAGCGTGATCGGGGTCGCGTCGGCGCGGGCCGAATCCGCGCCCAGGGGTGATCCGGTCGTCCGCGCCTTGCGCCAAAGCGAGGCGGATAAAGCCCCTTCCGTGCTCAATCAGGCCTGTGATCTGTTGCGCCGAGCCGAAAACAGCCGGGAGGCGTCTGTCGCGGAACGTCAGCGGCTCTTGGCCGAGATCGCCGGCAAACTGCGTGATGAGCAGCCCGCCATGCTCCAAGCACGCGGAGACGCGGCACGCCTGGGGCTCTACGGATTGCCGAAGAACCTCAAACAGGCCGAGCGTTTCTACACGCTGGCGGCTGAGAGACAGTCGGCGGAAAGCGGTTACAACGCGGCCCTGCTGCTGTATCTGAACAGCCGGCAAAAGCCCGATCAGGCCACAGCCAAGCACATCCTAAATCTGCTTCAAAAATCTACAATCACACATTACAATGTAAAAGGGATTGTGGCTGCACAAGCGCATTTTTTGGCCGCGCAGATCCATGCGCAGGGTCTGGCCGGGCGCAAGGATCTGGGCAAGGCGTTCCTGCACTACCGTGTTTCGGCGCGCAACGGTTACGTCCCCGGCATTTATCGCTATCTGCGGATGTTGAGCGGGTCAGTGGCCAAGCTCCCCGAAGACGAGCGCATGCCGCATGTTCAGGAAATGCGCGCGATGGCCTCGCGCTGGAAGTGGGCTTCTCCCGACATCATGCGCCTGATGGGCGATCTACATGCGGCGGGATGGGTGGCGGATAAGGACGGGTTTTATGCGCAGTATCACTGGCGTCTTGCCGCACGCATGGGCGCAACCCCAGGCGCATCGGTCCGGACGCCGGACGCCATTCAGGCGTTGCCCGATCCGGCCCTGGAGCGGCGATTGAACAGTGCCGTTGAAGCGGCCTTGAAGCAGAACAAAGTTCGTCCAAGGACTTACAAGCTGGAGTTCGCGGATGTGTGCTCTTGACTTTTTGGTGATATTTCATGTACGAAGCAGTGCCCGACATCATGGCCGATCGCCACTGTGTTCGTCGTGTCGGTACTTTTGCAGTCGCCGCGCTCCTTGGCCTCCTGCCAAGCCCACCCCTACACGCCGGCGTGGTGGATTCCTTTATCCAGGAAAAAGAGCGTGGCTGGTTCTGGTATGAGATCGAACCTGAACCGCCGCCGGAACCACTCCCGCCGGAGTTCCCCCCGCCCGCCGTCATTGCTCCCGCACCGGCATCAACGCCTGAAACTCCTCCACCGTTGAGTGTGGAGTGGTTCAAAGAGTATTACCCCTCGGTCCTCAACAAGGCCGTCGACAACCCCACGCCCGAGAATGTGGCCGGCTATCGCTACGCCACGCGCGTGATGCTCGACAAGGCGAGCAACTTCGCCCATGAGTTCAAACGCCAGGCGCTGCTCGATCCGTTGCTCGATGAGAGCAACCGCTATCCCTTTTCCTCGGCCGCGCGTGGATCCTTCGCCAATTTCACCAATCAGCAGAAGCGCGAGGCGGTACAGACCATTGCGGCACGGGCCGGACTCTGGGTCTTCGTGGATGAAACCTGCCCCTTTTGCTCCATGCAATACCCCATCATTGCGCGAACAGCCAAGGAGCGCGGTTTCGTCGTGAGCTACATCACCCCAGACGGATCGCGTCCCGAATGGATGGCCGAAGAGGATGAGGTGCTCAAGGACGAAGGCCAGTCGCGCGCTCTCAAAATCCAAGTGCGCCCCGCCACTGTCCTGGTCGTGCCGCCCGAAACCCTGACCGTCATCACCCAGGGGATGCTCTCTCAGGATCTTTTGGAGGAACGACTGCTCGTGGCCGGCGACATGGCCGGACTGCTGAGCGACAAGGATCGCCTGAACGCTTTCCCCATGGAGCGCGGACTGCTGACCACCCAAGACATCCGGGAGGCGGGACAGGCGATGGAACAAGACCCGAAAGCGCTGACGCCGAAAGTCCAGGAACTCATCGAAAAAAGGTATTGATCATGCGCAGACCCATTTCGCGCGCCCCTCAGCTATTTGTGATGGGGCTTTCCGTCATCCTGGTTCTGCTGTCGTCGCCGACGCAAGCGGGCTTGAAGGAAGCCATGAACGAAATGTTCGTGGGAACGTCCACCAACGCCCAGGCGATTGAAACGCAGCGGCTGCACGGAATCTATGGCGGATCGATGACACTACGCCCCATGGGGCGCGGCATCAATATCGTGCAGTTTGCCGCGCCGCGCATCGATGCCGGCTGCGGCGGTATCGACATCTTCTTCGGCTCTTTCAGCTTCATCAATGGCGAGCAGTTCGAGCAACTGTTGCGCTCGCTGGCCTCAGCCGCTGTCGGCTATGCCATCAAGGCGGCAATCCAGGCCATGTGTGACCCATGTGCCGCCATTCTGAGCGAACTTGAAGCGGCGATTCGCGAACTGAACGCCCTGGCCAAGAACACCTGCGCCATCGCCAACGCCATGTTCAGCGACAACGGTTTTGAGAAGCTCGCCGAGCGCGCGCGCAAGATCGGGACGCATCTGGCCAGCGCCGCCAACAAGACCGCCGACTGGGTCGCCGGTGAGAACAAGTCGCAGAGCAAGACCGTCAGCGAGGACGTCAAGGAAAACGTCGCCGAGGAAAATCCCGCCGTCGGCAATCTGGTCTACCGTGCCGCCAAGGAAACGCTCAACAACGGCGCCAATACCCTGAAAGCCTTCCTGAGCGAACAGGAGGCCATTGAAATGGTCATGGGGCTCTACGGTACGGTGATTGTGCTGCCGGATGCAGACTCCAACGAGGCCGGCACCAATACCTGTCCATCCGGGGTTTCAGCCGAGCGGTGCGACAAACCGGCCGAATACCTGGGTGCCTCGATCCCGACCTGGGATGTCCTTTTTTACCCGCGTCGCCACGTCAAAGACGGTGTGCCGGTCTGGAAGTGTGGCGGTGAGAACTGCACCCGGCCGATCACAGGCAACATCCCCCTGGGCACCTGGGGCGGGGTCGAGGATGCGGTGAATCTGGCCATGTTCGGGGTGGCTGAACCGACCGGGGTGGCTGATTACACCGCCGACTCGATCGTCGGCTCGATTCTCAATGGCGGGGAAGGCGGGCTGTCCACCCGCGCCCGACAACTGCTGGCCGTCATGCCGATGCCGATCTATCGCCAGCTGCTGGAAATCCAAAAATCGCCCGGTGCCGTGGCCATGATCGGCGAACAGGTTGCCAAGTTCCTGCCGGATTTTTTTGCCTACCAAATGGGCGTCGAGTTCGTCAACATCGGCAAAAATGTCTTTACGAAGCAAACCAAGGCGACGCCCCCCCCTGCTTTTGAGGCTGAACTTAAAGAAAAGTCTGCGGCCCTCATCGCCATTCGTCCGAATTGGGAAAAGATGATGGACTCCTTTAACCACACAACGCAGGCGGTCATCAACGTGCAGCGATTGACTGTTTCGCCATTCTCGACCGGATCGAATTAAAAAGGCCGACCCTATGTCCTATACGATCTATACCATATCGGACCCGCAAACCCTGGGCGCGGCCATGAACGGTATGGCGCTGTTCTTCGGCCAGGAATCCTGGATCGCGAGCGCTTTGCAGACAGGATTGGTCTTGTCTTTGATTTTTATATTGGCTCAAGGGGTATTACAGAAAGGATTGCGGCTTGATGTGATGTTGCTGCAACTGATTGTGGTCTGGGGCGCCTTCTTGCCCAAGACCACCGTGGTTATCGAGCAATTCAATCACGAAGCCGCACCTATCGTGGTTGACAATGTGCCCTATGCCATCGCCATCCCCGGCGCCGTGGCTGGTGCCTTTGCGCTGTATATGACCGAGAAGATCGAAACAGCGGTATCCGGCGTTGACGGATATCCGATTTCGGTTACAGGAGCCGAGCATCCCTTTACGCCGGCTAAAATCTTGCTGGGGTTTGCCTCGTGCCCTAGTGATCCATTGAAGTGCCTGGATCGTAATCTGGCCGAAACCATGCGCAATGGTATTCGGTATTGTGGTGGAAGCGATCTCTCCAACATCCGGTTTCACAAAGTCAGCAACGTCCTTGAGGAATTTGCCAACACGATGACCCGCTCGGGTTCGACGGTCATCTATACCAAAGACAAACCCTATCAAGATGGCGGTGGCGGCGGCGAAGCGACCAGCTGCTCAGGGGCGCGGTCCCATCTTTTAGGCATCGCTTCAGCGATCGATTCGGGCGAATTTGGTGCGTTTACGTCTGCGGCTCAAGGGATCGTGAATCAATCCACCAGTCGTCGCTATCATGGAAATACCAGCGATATTTCACTGGATGATGCCCTGACGCTGGTGGCTAATGTCACCGATGATATTGGTCGGATCGACGCTTTGGCGTTGACCAATGTGATGACCTACTCGATTGCCGCGCAAATGGCCTTAAACGCTTCAAGCCCCATCGATCAGATGAATGTCATCAGGGCGGACAACGGGCTTTTCAGGTGGGCTGAGGAGTCCAGCTATACGGCCTTTATGACGTCAACGACGGCTCCAAAAATGATGGACATCCTGTTCTTCATTTTTATCGCGGCAACCCCCCTGATCATGTTTGTTGTCGTGGCCAATCCACAGAGCGGTTTGAAAACCGCCGGTTCTTACGTCATGTTTGGCATCTGGACCCAAAGCTGGACACCGGTCATGGCGATCGTCATGGCTTGGTATCAGGTGGAAATTGAAAACTACTCGCAACCTGGAACAGCCGGCGTTACGGTTGAATATGTATCCGGCCTCATGCGGCATGTGATGGTCTCGACCATTACGGCCGGCAAGATGATTGAAAATGCGCCATTCATGACGTTTGCAATTTTGACCGGCAGCATGTTCGCGCTCTCGCAAATGGTGAGTCGCCTCACCAGTTCCGAGATGCCTCGCTACAATCCGGATGTCGGTGGAGAAATGAAAGGCGCCGGCGGAAGCGGTGGAGCCGGCGCCTCCGCACATCGCGATATGGCCCTCGGCAAATTGGCCAACTTGTATGGCGCTCAAACGGCGTTGGCGGGCGGCTTGGGCTCGGCCCCTGTTAGCGGTGACGCCAATGCCGTCTTCGGTTCCGGCGGCCTGTCGACGATCTCCGTGGACAGTGGACTGAGCGACGGGATTGGTTACAGCAGCCAGCAAACGCTCGCGGCCAAATCCGGCGTCAATGAGAGCGTTGGAAAGCTCTTGAATGTGGCGGAAAGTCTCAAAGAATCCGCCACGCAGACGCAAACGGCCGGCACAGGCGGGTCGTCTCAAACAGAGTTCACATCCGGTACGGCACGGGAAGCCGGAGTGACACGCGCGGATGGATCGCAAACGCAGAGCGGCACAACAACACGGGCCGGTTCCAACAACAGCTTCGCGTTTTCCGAAGGACTCACCGTTTCAAAAAATCTGCTGGGTGGCATCAGTCAGACCGCGGGCGAGGAGAGTCGCGATACCAGTTTGCCGATGGATCGGCGCACGTCGGCGGCGGGCGTCGAACAGGCCGCCCGCGCCGCCCAGCAGGCGATCCAGGAGGCGGCAGCCGCTGGAGGCAGCAATGCGGCCCTGAACCAAGCGGCGCAACAAGCCGCCGACGCGGCACAGCAAGCGGCCACCAATCACGACCAACGATTTGCTGGAGGACATGGCGGGAAGACCGGCGGCATTCTCAAGCGTGCGCTGGCCATGTTGCCGGATGTGCGTATTCAAGGTGGAGCAAACGCCCAACAGGGGACAACCCAAGCCGTCGAAGGTTTCTTTGGTAAAGGGAATACAACCGCAACGACAGGGAGCAATTCAACCAAATTCTCCTCTACGTCGGGCGAAAAAGCGGGAACGGGATCTGATTACAAAAATACCGACCAAACCTCGCAGAGTAGCGAACGGATGCGCCAGGCGATCGACAATGCACAACAGGCTGTCAGCCGTCTGTATGAGGCCGCCGCCACCGAGAGCGCCATGCGCTCAATGCAATCACAGCTGCAATCGAGCGGAACGCAGCAACTGAGCGGTGCCCAAGTCACCAACCAGTATGGCGACATGATGCGTGCCGCAGGACAGGCCTCGGGGACATCCGGGGAGGCACTCAATGCACTAATGGCAAAAATGGCGCCTGTCTTCAGTGGTCAGGGTGAGGCGTTTGCGCAATTCCAGCGCGAGGCACAGAACAATCTCCCGCAAATGGAGATGCACGGGCGTGGTTCCATGCTCAATAACGACCAAAAGGCCGCCGCCGCCGCCTGGCAAGCCCTGTCCAGAATGGCCAACAGTGGCGATCTGTCGCATCGGATACTGGGACAGGCCGGTGCCTTGCAGATGGCGCAGGCCGCCGGCATACACACCGCCGTCGATCCCATGGCGTTGGCGGCACAAGCCGGCGCACTGGCTGGATTGAGATCCGGTGTGGAGGCGCAGTTTGGCAGTTTTGGGGCGGGCGTCGATTATCAGATGGGATCCGCTGGTGGGTCTGGTCACTATGGCGCCCCCCGCGGTGAGCCTATGGGGCGGACAACGGCGGCGCGACGCGAGCAGTTCGGTGCCATGATCGATGCGGCCGCGCAGCGCCATGGACTGGATCCGGCCTTGCTGCATGGGCTGGTTCGCGCCGAATCCAATTACAACCCCAATGCCGTTTCCCCGGCGGGGGCAGTGGGTCTTGGCCAGTTGACGCCTGCCACCGCTGAGCGCTTCGGTGTGCCGGCCGGCCAACTGACCGATCCGCAGCGCAACATTGAGGGCGCGGCGAAGTATTTGAGTTGGCTGATGAATAAATTCGGCGGCAATGAGCAACTGGCCCTGGCCGGTTACAACGCGGGCGAAGGGGCCGTGATGAAGTACGGCAATACGATCCCGCCTTACAAGGAAACTCAAGCTTATGTGCCGAAGGTGCTCGGTTTCGCCGCTCAGGAACGGGAACGGCGCGGTCAGGGCATGGGCGGCTTTGAGCAATCGCGTGGCCGGCTGCAAGCCGAAGGGGCCGGATTCCGCTCGCAAGTCGACGCCGGGCGTCGTGAGACAGCCGATCGAGTGGATGCACGACAAGACGAAATCATCCAGAGAGGCAAGGATTTGGTGGCCGATATGCAGGGACTCATTAAGAACGCCGTTCAACGCGGCGAGATTGGTTCGGATGGTCAGCGTCTGAATGCCTCGGAATTGCAGGCGCTTCAGCGCGGCCTGGCCAACATGGCCATGCTTCCATCGGAAGAAGCGAACAAAATCTTCCTGCAAGGCGGAAACTCCTCGACCTTGGATGCCGTGTTCGCTGGTCTTCGGCAGATGGGTGTGCCGGAAAACGCCCTCAATTACCTGCGCGATCTGCTCGGCAGTACCCCGACACAGGATGGCGTTCCCATCACCAATCAAGCGCCGGGGGCAGCACCGGTCCCTGCACAGACTCCTACACAGGATGGCCCAGCGCCGGGGGCGGCCCCGGCGACGGTTGGCGGACCAACCGCGTCAACGCATATGGACAGTTCGGCAGGCAGCGGAGCACCGCTGTCCAGCACTCAACTCGACCACGCTCGCCTGCAAAACGATCTCGGGGGCGGCGGAAGTCTGCGGCAAACAGCCATGGCCGATGCCGGAGCCTCCCCAGGTTCGATGTCGGATGTCGCCACGCTTCGCCAGTACACCGAGGCAAGCGCGTTGGCGCTCCAGGGCGGACAGGCCAATCCGGACAGTGCGACGACATTTCACCAGGCACCTGCCTACAGTTCCGCCGGCCAGTCTGCTATGGCCGCTGATCAAGGCTCAGGCGCTTCAGGGTTCCAGGGCGGATCCACTGGAGCGTCGACCGGATCGCTTCAATCGAATGAGCAGGGATCGTCGCAAAGCACGTCACCGACCTCGATATTGGGTACTCAAGGCGACTCGCCTGCCTTGAGTCAAGCGCCGAGCACTCAGGGCGGTCCGAGCTCCATGAACGCGACGAACGACGGTGGCCGGCCGACCGCGCCGACGGGCAGTCACGGTGAGGCGGGCGCAAGCCTGGGGGCCGTGGCCGGCGCCATGACCGCTTCTATCGCTGTCGGGGGGGGGGGTTATGACGGTCTCGATTGACGAGGCGCGTTTGCAGCAAGACCTCGGAAGCGGAGGCGTGCTGCGGCTGACAGCCACAGCGGACGCTACCAGCGGCGGTGCAATGAGCGACGTTCAGACGCTTATGCAGCGCTCGGACGCCAGTGCGTTGGCGCTCCAGAGCGGACAGACGTCCGCCCTGGGGGAGGCACAATCGGCACAGGGTCAGACGCCGAATCCGTCGCCGGCAACGTCAAACGCAGCATCGGTCGAGTCGGCATCGCCACCGTCCCAAGGGCTGTCACCCATGGCTTCCAATCAGCCGGTGACGCCACAGGAACCTCAACAGTCGCAGGGGCAGGCCATGCCGACGACGCAGCCGGTGACGCCACAGGAACCTCAACAGTCGCAGGGGCAGGCCATGCCGACGACGCAGCCGGTGACGCCACAGGAACCTCAACAGTCGCAGGGGCAGGCCATGCCGACGACGCAGCCGGTGACGCCACAGGAACCTCAACAGTCGCAGGGGCAGGCCATGCCGACGACGCAGCCGGTGACGCCACAGGAACCTCAACAGTCGCAGGGGCAGGCCATGCCGACGACGCAGCCGGTGACGCCACAGGAACCTCAACAGTCGCAGGGGCAGGCCATGCCGACGACGCAGCCGGTGACGCCACAGGAACCTCAACAGTCGCAGGGGCAGGCCATGCCGACGACGCAGCCGGTGACGCCCCAGGAAACTCAACAGTCGCAGGGGCAGGCCATGCCGACGACGCAGCCGGTGACGCCCCAGGAACCTCAGCCGTCGCAGGGGCAGGCCATGCCGACGACGCAGCCGGTGACGCCACAGGAACCTCAACAGTCGCAGGGGCAGGCCATGCCGACGACGCAGCCGGTGACGCCCACTGAACAGGTGCAGACAGGCCAAGGTCAACAGGCAACTGGTCCAACGAACGTTCAAAACGAGCCGGCAGCACAGCCAAACCAGGGAGCAAACCATAGTCATACGACGGCGGCACAAATGGAATCGACGCATCCGACCTCGGCGCCGCCCCCCAATCCAAGCAGCCATTCCGAGCCTGGCACTCAAACGCAAAGCCAAGCCATGAGCGTGGGGGGCGTTCCGGTCGAGTCCGGGACAACGAGCACAACAAGCGCGTCGACAGCCGCGCACGCAGAAACGGCGTCCCAAGGATCGCCCGCACCGGTACAGCCCAACGAGCCGACAAGTGGATTTATGGGAAGCGGTCCGGCACAGACAGAGAACAGTGCTGCCTTAAATGGCAGCGGTTCAACCGTGGAAACCCGAACCGTGGAGACCCAGAGCCATACCAATACGGTTGAGACGCACAGTCAGGTTGTCGAAACGGGAGGAGGCTCCTCGTCCGGCAGTGGTCTTCCAGAGATCGGGGTCATGAGCGGTGCATCGAGCGAGCCGACCATGATTGTGTATGCACCGTCTGCGTCGACCGACGCGGGGTTCAGCGGTAAGCCGAACCAGAAGGGGTCGGCTGTTGTCGATTCACCGACCGGGGGCGGGGCGAACAAGGGCAAGCCGCCGATACCTGGGCGGGATTGATCAAGACGCGCGGCAAACCCCGTCCTTCAGGGCGGGGAGGATGTCAGCTCGCATAAACGAGGTTCCCGTCCCTAAAGACGGGATTTCTCGCGGAGGAACTGATGAGCACACCCAATTCGATTTTTTTCACACCGGCCATGGTCTTCGCGTACCGGGGAGACGTCTCGGCGCTCAAGGCGATCATCCAGCGTAGCGTCTTGGTTCAGCCGCGCCCTCCCGAAGGACCAGCGCAGAAACGGACGCAGCGCTCTCCCGTTTGGGAAAAGGATTGCGGATACAAATTTGGAGCCTTGAATCCGGCCGATGAAGGGCGTGGATTGGCCGCCAGTCTCTTCTCCGCGGTGCCGGACGAAGAAGATCGCCTGTTTTTGTCCGGAAACCCAGAAACCTGTTCCTAAAAACCTAAACAAAGCTGCTAAAAAAGATACAACAAAAAAACATTGTAACTTCCTTGTAGAATCAACGGCCTGATCGGGCTAAAATCCGGTCAGGCTTTTTTTCTGCGAGAACCTCCATGCGACCACTCCATCTTGCCTTGCCGCTATCGGCCGCCGTCAGCCTGGCGGGGTGTTCGGACTCAGGGCCGCCCCCAGTACCTGTCACGCTCGTACCACCGGTCGGTGTCAGCACACCGGAAACGACCGCTTCCCCCCTTGCCCCTGAAGCCGCACCGGTTGCGCGTACCACCCCAAAACCCACGCCGCCAACCGAGCGCGATCTTTATGACCGCATGGCGGCGCGCGCCCAGCAGGGCGACGTCGAGGCGCGCTTCGAGGTGGCCATGATGCATCTACTGGGGAAGGGCGGAGCGGAGAAAGACCGCGGACTGGCCCTCGAAATGCTCAAGCGCGCCGCCGACGACGGCTCACAGCGGGCGGCCATCAATCTGGCCAACCTCCTGATCGAGAGTGATCGTGAGCAAGCGCTGAGGCTGTATGAAAAAGCCGGAGAAGCCGGGGATATCGACGCGCTCCGGCACGCCGCATTCCTCCTGGCCTACGAAACCGATGGTTCCACGCCGACACAGGACACGGCGCGACTGGAAAAAGCCCAGAACTATCTCAAGGACGCAGCGGCCAAGGGCGACCTGTTTGCCGAGGCACTCCTGGGCAAACTGCTGCTGGATCTCGGGCAAACGCAAGAGGCCGTGCGCCGGCTCAAGAAACCGGCGCTCGCGGGCGTGTCCGGCGCCATGGAGTCCGTGCTGATACTGGCCACTACAGCGCCTGACGCCGTCGACAAGGCACTGCTGGCCAAGCTCAAGACCATACGCTGAACCTCGAGGAGAAGCCGAGTTGAAATCCTCTTTCTATCGTGCTCTGACCGCCGCTTCCGTCGCTGTGCTTGTCAGCGCATCGGTCTGCGCTGAAACCCCGCCGTTCGGCACCCGACAACCCCAGGATACGGAAGCCATGGTACACGAGGCCCGCGAACTGTTGGCGCAACAGCGCACGCGCGAGGCCTATCTGCTCCTCGAACAGGCCAAGGCACGAGGTAACGCCGAAGCCTATCGGCTGTTGGCCAGCCTTTACGAAGGTGGTGAAGGCGGCGGCGTGGCACCGGTGCCCTTTATCGCCCGCGACTTCTATTGGATGGGCGCGCTCAGTGGCGACCCCGAATCGATGTATCGCGTGGCTCAGCGCTACTTCGATAGGGGCAACGAGGAAGACGGGATGAAGTGGCTCGTGCGCGCCGCCGAGCGCGGGCATCCGGGCGCCAACCTCATGCTCGCTCAACGGGAGTTTCAGCACAACGATCTCGCCAATGCCCAGCGGCATCTGAAAGCGGCTCTGGAGGCCGGATACCCGGAGGCCAAGCATTTCCTGGTCTCTCTCTATGAGACCGGAAGCGGGGGCTTTCCCCAGGATTTCAAACAGGCGTTCGCGGTGCTCGATGAGCTCGCGAAGTCCGGCGATGCGAAAGCCATGCATTCGATGGGCTTCTATTTCGCTCGTGGGTTGCATGGCGTGAAAAACGACGAAGCGGCTGCGCATTGGTATCACGAAGCGGCCAAAACGGGCTACCGGGATTCCATGGAGGCCTATTCCTGGATGACCAGAAACGGTATTGGCACAGAGCGTAATGTAGCTGAGGCAGATTGGTATTACCGGCAAACGCGCCGGGGGGGTGGGTGATGCGCGCAAGATTTTATACTATCGTCGTTATTTTTCTAGCACTTTCATTTTCAGGGATGCCCGCGAATGCATCTGCGCCACCGACTCCTAATATTACTAACTACTACACTCAAAAGTATCCTACCCAGTTTCAAATAATAGTTGATACAGCGCTGCCTGTCGGAACGAGTGTAACGTCTTATGAGAGATCATGGCGCAGACAGGGCACTTCAACGTGGAGTTCATCAAATTACAGCACTGGTGCTGTAATTGTTGCCCACGGAATTGGCACTGGAGATCTTATAGTCGGTGCAACCTACGAGATAAGAATTAGAGCTTGTAATGGGTCCGGATGCTCTGGCTGGTCTAATACGGTTAATGTCGTTGCAGGGTCAATGACCCCTCCAACATGCACAAGCCCTTGGGGAACAACCGTAAATAATGGCAGCAGCATCACAGCCTATCAATCCAGTTCCGTTCCCTTCGGTTCGTCCTGCGTAAGCCAGACACGAACCTGTAGTAACGGGACACTGTCCGGATCTTATACCTATCAGTCCTGTAGTGTGGCATCGCCATCGAATTGTACCGGAACCCCGTGGGGAACCGTTTCACACGGCAGCAGCGTCACGGCGTATCTATCCAGTTCCGTTCCCTTCGGATCATCCTGTACGAGCGAGACACGAACCTGTAGTAACGGGACACTGTCCGGATCTTATACCTATCAGTCCTGTAGTGTGGCATCGCCATCGAATTGTACCGGAACCCCGTGGGGAACCGTTTCACACGGCAGCAGCGTCACGGCGTATCTATCCAGTTCCGTTCCCTTCGGATCATCCTGTACGAGCCAGACACGCACCTGTAACAATGGCTCACTGTCTGGGTCTTATACCAACACATCCTGTAGTGTGGCAGCACCGGCCGACTGTTCGACGGCAACACTGAATTGGGGTACATCGAATTACTGCTCCGGCTCAGCCAGTGGCGGACCACATGGCACCACGCGCTCACTGACCAACAGCACAACGGGCGCCACCGGCTCGGCGAGCGCGACGTGCAATAACGGAACCTGGAGTTTGAGCGGCGCATCCTGTTCGGCCAATCTGGCGGCTCCAAGCTCTCTTTCGGCTACTGACGGCACAGTCTCAAACGGCATCAATATAACCTGGGGCAGCGTCTCGGGCGCTTCCAGCTATCTGCTTCAGTACCGAAAACAAGGGACGTCTACGTGGAGCAATCTTTATTCAGGGGCGTCGACGTCTTATAGCTGGACAGGGCTTTCCGATGAGAGTGTCTATGAGTTTCAAGTCCTGGCATCAAATGTCTTGGGGAGCGGATCATTCTCGGCGATTGACACAGGATTCATTCGCAAACTCATCGATCCGAAGTTTGTTTCTCAGTCCGGCATTCCAGCCAAGATCGGTATCGGGCAGTCTTTTAACTACACCCAAGTGTGGAGAAACGACGGCTCAGAAACCTGGACAACGGGCGGATCTTACGGCACCTCGCCATTTAATCCATCCAACACCAGCGTTTGGAGTCAGGGATTTACCGCTTTTAGCTCGTCGACTTCTACAAATGGTTCGGTGACGACATCGCTAAGCGCAACAGCCCCCTCCACACCAGGCACTTATCCTTTGCAGCGGATTTTCACAAAGGGCGGCGTCGAGTACGGAGCGGCATCGACGTCTGTCTCCATTGTGGTTATGGATACCCCCAAATGTTCAGGGGTTACGGCGAATACGACCACGTTTTACAACAAGGATAATACGGTGACTGTAACCATTAGCGGAGCCTTAGCCAATTCGGTCGAATCGGCGTTCGTTCGCGTATGGAGCGACGCTAATGGCACGGATGATGTGCGCGATTACACGGCCACCTCGCAGGGGTCAGGAAATTGGCGCGCCACGGTCCCTCTCAACAATCACGCCGACTTTGGTTCCATCCAGATCCAAGCTTGGGTCGGAAGTACGGTGTTCCCGGAAGTCATTTGTGCCTCCACCAGCGTCAACTATGTTGAACTTCCGATTCCACAGTTAACCCTCACCCCTACGCTGGGCAGCTTTACCGAAGAGTCCATTCAAGGGTTTGTCGTGGACCGGGCCAATGGGCTCTTTGCCAAGGGTGTCGTGAACCTGGGTGATGCCTTCAATACCCTCAAGACCAAAATCGAGATTCGCAATGTAGGGGATGTTGTGGTTGCAACCGTGGGGAATGTGACAGCCGGGGCTGAATCCAATCTCACGACCAACCATACCTCCGGGGATGCCTGGACCATGGCGTCCGGGTCCATTCGCGTGACCTACGCTGATACGGATACCGCCTCCCAAGGCAAGGAACTCATCGTTCCTGTCCGCTGGCGGGTCGCGCCTATGGTTATGGACGTGGGCCTGACCTATGGTGAGCGACTGCCGCTCGTGGCCACGGCCAGCGTCAGTCGGGGCGGGAGCTACAGCCAGGAGTCCCATGGCACGTTTGCCGCTCGACTGGAGCGTCATCCCAGCGGTGCGGCGGTCGCTCCTGAACAGACCGTCAACGAGGGGCTCTCCCTGTTCGATAGCGGCCTGGATTACGCCACGCTCTACAACGCTTCCCTGGTCGCCGTGATGCGCGCGCTGCCCCCGGATGGCGTGACCTTGCTTAGTGCCATCGAGTTTCGCAGCACCGCCGTCAGTCCGCCCGCCTTGCCGCCCGCCACCGTCAATGCGACCGATGGAACACGCGAGGATGATGTGCGAATCACATGGCCGGCTCTCGCCCCCGGCAACGCCTTCAAGTACCGCGTTTATCGGGATGGCACTGAAATCTCCGATAGCTCATTGGGCGTCTCCGGCACCTCTTTGATCGATGAGCCGCCGGAACGGGGCAAAAACTATACGTATGCGGTGCGTTCGATCCTGGGAAGCAACACCAGCGCACAGGCGACCGAAGACACCGGATTCGTACCGCTGTGTCGCGCCGCGCGGCTGATTGGTGCCTCGCTCAACGCCGACATGAGCGCGATCAACGGCCTCATCGAGCGTTGGGACTGCTTGGAGGGACTGGAGGCTATGCAGGCGATCAATGCCGGCTCGGCTCAACCTTTGCCGCTGCCCGGCCCCGGTGTGTATCGGGGGTTCAGCATCCCGCTCTCCCTGAGCCTTCCAGATGGCTCGCATGTGCTCAAGCTCAGCCTGGAGTCGTCCGGTGTGTCCATCAATGCGTCGCGCACCTATGACGTCCCTTTCACCCTGGATCGTGCTTCGATCACATTCAACAACCTTTCGATCCTCTACAACGGAGCTGCCGCCGCCGATGGCCTGACGGCCGCGTCCATCGGACTCTTTGGCATCCGGATGACCGGTGGATCGGGAATCGGTTTTGCCGAGCATGTGGGCGATGGTTCCGGAAGTGATTCCGAAATCGGTCCTGGCGAGGAGTCAAGCGAAGGCGAACTGCCGGAGTGATCGCCGACCGCCTGTCCCGCTCTTCGGGCGGGACAGGTGCAATAGAGAGGTTAAAAACATGTATCAAAGACGCCGATATCCTTGGATATTTTTTCCCATCTTCATGCTGATGCTTGGAAGCGTGTCATCAGCGTGGACGCAGTCCGGCGGGTCGCCGCAGGTCGCGCAGGAGCTTTACAAGCATGCCCTGACATCATTGCCGGTGTTGCCGTCCGGGGTCTCTCTCGGCACGAGCACGCCGCGTTCCGTTCGTCCCGATCTGCAACGATTGATCGATGGAGGCGCGATCCTCAGTGAGGGCGTGTCGGCCTATACCTCCGGCGCATTGATGAATGTGGCCCAAACCTATGGCGATGGACTTGCGGGCGAGCTCGGGTTGCGCCTGATGAGCCTCAACTTCGGGCGCGATCAGACGCTGGCCTTGGTCTTTTTCATGGTGCAGCGTGGTTGGCAAGATCAAAATGTCGAGCCTTTGATCGACCGGTTGGTCGAGCGCTATGGTCCCTATACCTCACCGATCTTTGTTCAGGACGGACGAGGTGAAAATTCGGATCGTTACGTTCTTTTCAACCTGGAGCGGTTCATTGTGGAGATCGCCATACCCGAGAATGGCTCGTTTTCTCAAGTGACACTGGCCACACGAGAAGTCTATGAAATGATCAAAAAACAAGAGGGAACGGCTGATTTGCTGTTTCCTTGGCTGGGAATCGAGCGGAATTGAAAAGATCAAAAATGCCTTTCGTCATGGGCCTTACAGTTAAAGCTAGGTTTTTTTGCGCCTACTTGGCGGCAACAATCTTTTTGATTGTCGTCGCGGTTTTATCCGAACCCGAAAGGAAGGAATCATGCGAATCGGTTAAGCGTTTAACTCTGACCAAAATTAACTTTAATACTACTTTGTCAGACTTGATTAAGCTATTGATTTTGCTATATTTTGCTGCACGTTCATTTTAACACGCCATGTACTCGATATGCTTGTCAAGCCCGCTGTTCCCCAAAAAGATCATGTGCTCAAACAATTGCCCAGTAAACTGGCATTTCACATCGAAGAATATTACGATTGTTTTCAAACTGAAACATCAAATTGCCTTAATTTAGGCCAGAATTATATTCAGGGTCTTTTCAAGACAGAAGCGGGCAAACGCAACATGGAACGCCTGAACGAAGAACTAAATCTCTCTGGAAACGGCTATCAGCGTATTCAGCATTTTATTACCAATTCAACATGGTCTGCTCAAGGACTTATTGATGCCATTGCCCGTAAAACATCTGACCTATATGCCAGTCAAGACACATACAGACTCTGTGATGTTGGCTATATTATTGATGAATCAGCGCATCTCAAGAAAGGAAAACATTCAGTCGGTGTGGCGCGTCAGTATGCCGGATTGATCGGTAAGGTTGAAAACTGCCAAGTTGGCGTGTATGCCAGTTTGGTCTGGAACTCTCATAGTACTTTGATCAATGAGCGGCTCTTTCTTCCAAAAGAGTGGACGACAAATCCAACACGCTGCAAAGAGGCCGGTATTCCAGAAGATCAGCGCCTGTTCAAAACGAAGCCGCAATTGGCGATCGAGATGATCAAAGCCGATCTCGAAGCCGGTGTGCAATTTAGTTGGGTCGGCGGTGATGGCTTGTACGGTCATGGGTTTGAGCTGGGCAACGCCTTAGATAACATGGGGTTAACGTTCTTACTGGACATTCACAGCAATCAAAACATTTATCTCAGTGAGCCGGTTTTGAGCGTTCCGGAACCCACGTCCAAACGTGGAGCTAAACCCACACAGCGGCGCGCAGATACTGAACCGATGCGGGTGGATGTCTATGCCAAGGAGTTGGCCTCCTATACCTGGCCAACCGTCACGATTCGCGATGGAACGAAAGGACCACTCACCCTTTCGATTCATACCAGACGTGTTTGGATCTGGGATGGTGAATCGGAGCGCGCGACCGAACGAGTTTTGGTCATTACTCAGCGTCCCAACAGTTCAAAGCTTAAATATTCATTGAGCAATGTCGATTATACCAAAACACCTTTAGAACGATTAGCTTACATGCAGGCTCAGCGGTATTGGGTCGAGCGTGCGTTTCAGGAAGCCAAAAGTGAACTGGGCATGTCGGATTATCAAGTTAGAAAATGGGATGCGTGGCATCGTCACATGGCGCTTGTGATGCTGGCACTCGCGTTTCTTGTTAAAGAGCGTATTCTGTACAAGCAAGATTATCCATTACTAAGCTCCCGCGACATTCGGCTCATGATTATTGCCATGCTGCTCAATGAGCCCGCCGCTGTCGATCAGTGTATTCAACAGCTAGAGGCTCGACATAAACAGCGACGCCGTGACATTGAGCGATATGATAAAACCGAAGCTACCAAATGATTTTGGAGCCAGAAATTAAAGTGACAAAGTAGTATTAATTGCGAATTGCATTTTTGATCCCCGCATCGAAGCGGGGATCGACGTTTAATTCGGCGCAGTTGCGCGTGCTGCCGACATCAGATCCTGAATTTTATCACGCAGATTTTTCGGGTCATCGACGCCCTTAAAAACAATGTCAGCGTCCGACTGAGCCGCCGATGAAAATGAAACGTCCCCCGTATTCATCAGTCGATCGATAATGCCTTGTTTTAGATGTACGGCACGCACATCCGCTAATCGGATGCTGATTTCGTTGCGAGAGATCAGCCCTTTTTTGCAGATCAACCGCCCATCGAGCAGTCGGTAAATTATCGAATAACGTTGAATAACGACAACCGTCAAAAAAAGCGTACCTATCACGACGAACAGGGGCGCAACAAAATCCGGGACGATCCCAGGGGGCATCACATATTCGATGTATCCGGCACAGTAAAAAGCAGCGGCAATGATCGACAAGATGTCGAGGTAGTTGTTCCAGGACGGGCGAATCACAAAGGTTGACTCGAGATTTTTGTTCATCTTTTTTTCCACTTGACATCCTCCCCGCCCTAAAGGACGGGGTTTTACGGCGCACTGGATCAAGGCAGCAGTAGAAGCTTTTTCCATTCGTCACCGTCCGTTGGAACGGGCAACGAGTCGGCGCGATTACCCCGCACTTCGTAGACCAGCGGCAGCGTGTTCAGTCGAGCCAACAAGGCCTGGGTCGAGTTGTCGTCGAGGCGAAAGATCCCGAGGCCCATGGCCTGCTTGAGGAGCGGATCGTCGCGCAAGCGGTCTTTGTCGAGCCAAGGTGCGGCATGACTTTTTTCGGCATATTCGAGCAGCTTCTGATAGCCGTCTCCAGGGTTCAGGGTGTCATACCCCAGAGCCATGGCCATCGCCCCCGTACTCAACTCATCGTGCGCCGCTGAAACAGGGATGACACGCAACGCGCGAACCGCACGGCCTTCTTCGCGCAAGCTTTGGCGCAAGGCCGCGATGCGCAGAAAATTCCGGCGCCCGATTTCCGGCCCCAGGTCCACCACCACGATCAGCGAACCGTCCGGATCCTCGATCGGTTCGGCGTCCAGCCCGTGCATCTCCAGCGGACGGAGTGCCTGGGCCGGACTGTCGGCACGCTCACCGCGTACCTGCCGCTCAATGACCTGACCCAGGTTGCGATTTTGCTCCATGTCGATGAACAGTCCGGCCATGAGATAGCGGCCTGTTGTGTCTACATAGAGCACGAACGTCTCCCGCTGAGATTCCTGGTCTTTTTTGGAGATCGTGGCCTCGATCACGAGGGCATCCAGACCTTCGATTGGGGTCGACAGCCGTTGAATCACCTGGGCGTCACTGACATCTCCCACGGATTGTCCGCCGAGCATCTGTGAGAGTCGCCGGCTGTCTCTGACCCACTCGGGAAGAGTCTCAGGGGCAACAGAGACCTCCGGAAACTCCGAAGACCAGATCGGCGATGACCATCCAAACCCCATCACCGGAGCCATCAGCAGACTCAACAGTCCGGCATATCGATTAAGCCGCCCCATGGCGCCCTCCCGCTTCGATCGCGCGACTAACGATCCCGTTGAGCAATGTCAGAAATTGCGACGTATTGCCATTGGTGTGATCCGGATTGACGGCAAACCGGCCCGAGACGACGACCGTTGGTGTGGCCTTGATCTGGTAGATGCTGATGACTTTGGCGTGATTGGAAATCCGCGACTCCAAAGCGTCCATCTCCTCACTCTCCAGGAACCCCGAGATGCGATCGGCGGCGAGGCCGGACTCGACCAAGGCGCTCAGAACATGGGAGGTGGTCAGTTCACCCACACCGGCGGTCTGCCCCAGAGTGTCGCCCTGAAGGAGGTTGAAGATTGCCAGGTCGTAGCGCGGCAGCACCTTTGGATCAAGGGTTTGGGCAATCAATCGACCATAAACGGCCAGCGTCTGGTTGTCGTTTTCCGGGGACGTGATGATGGGGACCACGGTGAATTGAAGCGGCTTCGGAAGAGACTGACCCCATTGGACGAGGCCATTGTGATATTGACGGCAATAGGGGCAGTCGTACGTAAAAAACAGCCGCACATGACGGGCATCGCCCGCCACAGGCGGATCGATCACGTCGTAGGGTTTGAGTTCGAAGGTAGCGGAAGGGGAGGGGAGGTCGCGAGGCAGAGGCTGGATGGCGCTAACCGGTTTGGCCAGCGCGAGACCTGTCAGGAACAGCAACGCTCGCCGCCGGGACGGATCGAGCCGCGTCGGCATGTCTGTGTATCGGGACATTAGGATTTTACTCTTAGACTTGATTACATTGTAGTTCAATAGTATCTTTAATACGACTTTTGTCAACGCGCATCGGCCACCGATGCCCAGATCGCGCCGCCTGCCCCGTCGGCGCTCAGCGCCCTTCGCCGATCTTTCGATCGTCCATACCATTCCCTATTCCCTCCCCACGAGGTGAGACTGATGACCAGTTCTATCGCATCAATCGGACGTATCCATCAGGAGATCGCCCTAGAGCCGCGCGAGTTCATCTCGACATCCGCAACGGATGCCATGGCTGTTCGTTATCTCAATGAATTGTTCAGAGATGCCGCTCGTCGCGGGATCAGTGACGTTCATTTCGAGGATCGGGAAGATGCGTGCGCGATTCGGTTTCGTCACAACGGCGAGATGGAGGAGGTCGATCGCGTTACTCCCAATTACTCGCGCGAGTTCGACGGCAAAATACGCATGAAATGCAAACTTTCGCTGTCTGAGCGCATGTCCCCATTGGACGGGAAGTTTCGCTTTGAGGTCGATGGGCGCGATGTCGACGTGCGTGTCAGTATTCTCCCCCTGGCTCACGGTCAGTCGATCGTCTGCCGCCTCCTGGATCAGAAGGCGAACTTGATCAACCTGGATGATATCGACATGCCGGGCGATATCCGTGCGGCCATCGGACACATCATCACGCAACCCCAGGGATTGTTTTTGGTCACAGGCCCGACGGGTTCCGGTAAGACAACGACGCTATACGGCATCCTTCAACAACTGAACACGCCTGATGTAAAAATCCTCACGGTTGAGGATCCGGTCGAATATCGTTTGCCCGGCATCAGCCAGGCACAAACCAATCCCAAACTGACGTTTGCCGGCGCCTTGAAGTCGATGCTGCGCCAAGACCCGGATATCATCCTGGTCGGCGAGATTCGGGATTCCGAAACGGCTCGGATTGCTACACAAGCGGCCTTGACTGGACACATTGTCCTCTCCACGCTCCATACCAACAGCGCGCTGGTAACGCTCAATCGTCTGCTGGATCTGGACGTCGACCCCCACGCGCTGGGGGCGGCCATGGGCGGCTTTATGGCGCAACGTCTGGCGCGCCGGCTGTGTCCATACTGCCGCCGCCCGCGTTCCCTCACGGAGGACGCACGCTATCAGATGCGCTACGCGGGGGTCGCGGAAGAACTCATGCCGCCCGACACCGTGATCTACGAGCCGGCCGGGTGTTCGCAATGCCGGGATGGCTGGAACGGCCGGATCCCCGTGTTTGAATTGGTCACGGCCACCCCGGAGGTGCGCCTGGCCATCGAGGAGGGCAGCCTCAAGCGACTGGAGCGCGCGGCTCATATTCAGCCTCAGTACCGGTCACTGGGCCGGCACGCCATGCAGCTGGTTCTGGAGGGTCGGACGTCGTTGCTGGAGGCTATGGCGGTCACGGGGTCGACGCAGGTACAACTCGACGAGGCCGCTTGATCACATTTAGCCGCGCATCCTGCGCATCGACGCGCGGCGTCAATCGACCGACTTCTCGCCTCGAAAGACGGGGCGAGAAATCAAAAATGAGCACTTTTGAGGCTCTCAACGCTTTGGTTGCGAGAGCTTGAAGCCCCGCATCAATGCGCCGCATGATGCGCGGGAGTATTCACAAAATTCGGAGCAGCCTAAATATGCTATAGATACACACGTCTTGGGAGGCAGAAAATGGAAATCTTCATCGGTTTTTTAATTATTGGAACGCTATTCGGTCATTTCCTGGTGTTTCTTCAGAGACACCGAGCGCGGAAACGCGCCCAGGCCGAATACAAGATCCGTCTTGCACAACAGTACGAACAACTGCGTGACTACATGATGGACCCGGATCTGCTGCGCGGGCATGATCTGGTCGCTTCTATTTGGCTCGACATGATTCGTCATCAGCCGCCGGATCCTGAAATAGAAGGGCTTGTTCTGGCGGCCGCCACGGCGATCGAGCATCATGAGGGCCGACACTCTGAGGGCCGTCCTATTCAGCGCGGATGGATGACAGAGCAGGATTATCAGGAATATTTCCATTTTTTGGATCAGGCCGGCTCTTTCCAAGAACGCTACGCCGCCATCTTTCGCACTAAGGCCGCGCCGGCCGATCGTTGAGTTGCGTCCTCATCCCGTCGAGCAACGCCTCTGAGGGGGCCGATCGGCGCTTGTTTCTCCTTCGCGCACTTTTCACTTTCGCGTTCAGCTGCTCAAGACCGTCCCCGCCGAAGTCAAAGCTGTCCAAATCCTCGATTTCGGATTCATCCGTGTTCACAGGAGCCACATCCGTCGTCTCTGTCCTGGGGGCGGATGTCTGCTCTGATGGAGTGGCTATAGGTGAGGCTGGGGGGATCTCAGCCACCCGGGCGACCGGCGCTTCGCTCAGGGGAGCAGCGACGGTTTCCTGAACCGGCTCCGATGCACTCCAGGCATCGATGTCCAGGATCGTGGTGTTGGGGGCAGGCTCGGCGACGCCGGAAGCCTGAGTGCTCACCTCCGCGTCCGGGGTTGGATCAACCGGCACCTCCGTCGAACACCCGGTTGCGATCTCACCGGTCACGGTCATGTCCTGGTCGAGTCGGAGGCTGACGGCCTGAAGTGCTCCTGATTCATCATGCACAATCTCAACGCCCCGCATGATGGCTTCATCAGCCAGAACAACCTCCAGGAAAGCGTCGAAATAGCCTTTGTGCTGAATGCCACCTTTCAGCGATAACTGGGCGGCCTGGTCTGCCGACAGCATCAGGCACCCGCGTGGATCGAAGGTCGGCTCCTGCCCCAGCTGCTGCATCCCCCGAATCAGCGCCTGGCCAAGCACGCCCAGGTGGGCGTACGGATCGGCAGGTGTTTCATTTGGGCTTTCAGGAATGTCGGCAGAGGCTGAAGAAGGGACAGAGGCCGCCGGCACCGTGGCGACTGGAGGGTGCTCCGGCTCCGCGTTGAGCGTATCGTTGGGCTCGGACCGCAGTGCGCGCGTCCCGTACAGCGCCTGAACGATTTGCGGGGGATTGGGTGCAGGAGCAAGGCTCCTGAGTGCGGGAGGCATGTGCTCACCGAGGGCGACCACGAAGGCCACTTGCCACTGCCCGAGAACTCGTCCCTGACCGTTGCTCGAGACGACCTTGAACAACGCATTTTTGTAGCTGAAACGCTGATTTTCAAATTCGCAGACCAGTACCCCGCGCGCCTCAAGAATCCGCAAGAGATCTTCCGTGATGACGTATCGTCCGTCCCCGCGCTGTACCTCGGCTTGCTGCGGATTGCGGAAGAACTGCGCCGCGAAGGCGGTACGCACGACGGGTTCGTTCAGATACAAGCGCCCATCGCCACCTTTGAAGCCGGCTCGGAAACGCTGCTCTCGACCGTTGATCGTTCCGGGCTTGACCAGATAGTCGAGGAACCATGTCCAGATGGCATCGTCGCTCCCGCTGTCGTCGGCGTCACGGTCGGTTTCGTCCGTCTCGGCGTTTTTGATCCGCCCCTCCTCGCGACGTCCGGCTTCTGTATCAGCCGCAATCAGGAACTCCAGCAGCAAGCGAACGGTATCCCCCGTATGCGTCGGCAAATCCTGGGGATGATGCTCGTGCGTCACAGCCGCAATCAGCGCCTTGCGATCATCTTCGGGCAAGACCCAAGTCTCTTCCAGAGTCGCCAGAATGCGCCCTCCCTCTCGGTCATGGAAGCGCTTTACAGTGCTGACACTGTCACCATCGACCTTAAAGGCTTCCAGCTTTCCGATGTCGTGTCCGATCAGGATCAGCATGGCGATGTCGCGATCTTGGGGCGACAGAGCACGATCACGCAATCCCACGTCATGCGCTTTTCCGCGAAAACGCCACGACGGGAAGAGTTCCAGCCCCGTTTCAGCCACATTGAGCGAATGCTCCAGAAGCGTCGCATCACCATGCCCGCCCTTCGTTGGCGCCGCCGGAAAGCGCGGGCGAGCGCCCATGACATCCAGAATGGCTTGGAACGCGGCCACATACTCAGTCTGGCCCTCGGTTAACCAGTGCGCAACACGCGGCCAGCGCGCCGCATCGACCTGTACCGGCCGGCGGCAGCGCCGCCAGTGCATCACACCGGGTACGATGCCTATCGTGCACTCAATGCCCCGCGCTTGCGTGGGCAGATGCCAGCCTTTGCGTGCCCAGCGCAATGACGCGCTGATGGCGATTGCCAGACCGAAGGCTAACGCGCCCCACGCAAGCGCTTTCAAGGCTGTCAGCAGAAACAGACTGCTGTCCGGAAGGCCATAGGTGCGTAATCCCCAGATGACGCTGACCAGCCACCAAAACATGAACACGATGATTGTGGAACGCAGGATCGGATTACGCATGATGGGCCTAAGACACGCGCCGACAGGCGTGCGGTGCGTTGGAGACGAGGATGATGGAGCAAAAAACAGCGTTTAAGAGGACGAGGGGGGCGATCCGGAGACACTTGCCAGGGTTCTTTGGCGTTCCTCGTGCATATAGCGAATGACTTTCGGCACATAAGCTTGAGTTTCCTTGTAAGGCGGGATCGTATTGCCGTACTTCATCACGGCCCCTTCGCCCGCGTTGTAACCGGCCAGGGCCAGTTCGATACTGCCAAACTTATCCAGCAGCCAGCGCAGATACTTCGCGCCGCCTTCAATGGCCTGTTCCGGATCAAAAGCGTCGATGACGCCAAAGCGTTTGGCGGTTGCCGGTATTAACTGCGTCAACCCTTGAGCGTTCTTCGGCGAAACGGACTTGGGGTTGTAATTGGATTCGGCGCGAATGACCGCGTGCAGCAATTCCGCGGAAATCCCGTGACGTAATGCCGCTGATTGGATCAGCCCATCATACTGCGCACGGCGGGCTTTGATGGAGGACGGCAGCGGTTGGGCTTTCGTCGAATCAGGCGACTGGGCCTGACTCCAGTGCATGTAGGGACTGCGTTGCAGCCAGGCAATCTTGGCCTGGAAACGCTCGGCATCCGGGTCGTGAGCCGTCGTTTGCTCCCCTGAGAGCGTTTTCCAACGCTGAATGACCTTCGTTGCAAATTGCAAGCGCAGGCGATCACTCTTGGCGTAGTAGGAACCGATCCCGCGCCATGTCCAGCCGTCTTGTGCGATGTGCTGCGCAAAGATCCAAGCGCCGACATGGATGTTTGTGCAGGGATCGTACAGATCCTGCCGACTGACGCCGTGTTCTTTGAGCTTCGGCAACCAGCGCGAATTGATGCTCATCAGGCCGTAACTGAGGCTGCCATCCTTATTGGTCACAGTCGTCTTCGGGTTCGAGGCCGGTTGCTGTTCGGCCACGGCGATCAGCACCTCGACAGGCAGGTGCTGTTGCTTGGCCGCTGCTTCGAAGCACGAACGGTAGGACTCGTAGGCACTCGCGGCGGCCTGTTGCGAGGCCAGCACCAGGGCCAGGCTTGTGAACGCTCTGAACATTTGCATCTCCTTGATGCGCAGAATTATCAAAAAAATGATACAATTTATATTGCATTGTACTCAACCTTTTTGAGAATACCCATGCTACAGTCGCCTTTTTTTTGGATCTCCATCCTGGGCGTCCTCGCGCTAACGGGCTGCGCGGCCAACGACGTCCGTGCGCTGCGCCCCGTGCAAACAGCCACGATCCTTGACATTTTCGAGTGGGATACTTGTCTAAACGCGCCTGGTGCTCAAACGCGCGCGCAGCGTGCGGCGCGGATTGCCAAGCATCAGGCGTCCGCGAACACTGAGTTTGGCGGGATGCCGGTTGCATCCGGCTCAAACGAACAGGACGGCGCGGCGCTCGGCGGACTCGTTCAAGGGGCCGGCCTGGGTGCATTGGCGGGATCCGGGCCGGAAGAGATCGTGGTGGGCGCAGTGGCCGGGGCGGTTGGCGGCATCCTTCTGGCCACGCAGGATGTCGAGGAATGCTACCGTTACAACAACATTCGTTTGCGTATCGATGCGACAGGCGAGATCCTGGATACACGGGTGACGAAATACCGCGATCCCGATGTCGTGAGCGGGAAGCGTCGACTTGATTTGGCCTTCACAGCCGGACGCCAGGGATCTGAAAATTTCCGTGTTGGGGATTCCGTCAAAGTCGTTCGCGTCGTTCTACCTACATCTGATAAGCGTGTTGCTACCGTTCCGATCTCCGACGCTGATTGCTCGCTCTATCCCCTCTGTGCACAGTCGCTATAGTAGGCGTCCACGCAATAGAAAAGCCCCCATCACCATAGGTGAGGGGGCTTGGTTCAGATTAGATCAAAAAGGACACTCCACCAGGGCGGAATGTACTACTCACGCTTGCGCCGGACGTCCCAGTAGGTCGAGCCTTTTTTACGAAAGGCCTCCAGCAAACCTCCGGTCTCGAAGGATTCCAGCAACTCCAGGGCAGCTGGAGGCAAACCCTCAATGTACCGGAGTTCCTCAAGTACCTTCTCAAGGGCCGTCTTGTAGTCAAGACTACCCTTTTTATCGACTAGGGTCGCCGATATTGCATGTCCGTCGAGCTTCCGCGTTCTTTCGGGGATCGTGGCGATGAGTTGGGCCTTCGCCTCCTTCAGTCGGGCTTCAGCCGCCTCGCTCTCATCGAGAGCCAGCAGATAGAGCGCCTCGGCGTCCGCCCAGGCGTCGCCTGCCGGGGGATAGTCCCCTTTGACAGCCTCCCAGAAGCGGATCTCCCGCTCCATCATCGCGTCGATGTAGTCGGGATCCCGCTTGACTTCGATGAGGACATGCGGTGTGGCGTGCATCGGCCGATAGCTCCAGTAGTGGAGCATCTCTGCTTCCGGCACGCAGGCCAGTTGATGCTGGACCTGGGGCCAGTATTTGGCCGGCACCTGTCCGGTCTCGGCTGCCGCCGCGTGATCCTTCTCGCCAGGGCATTTGATCTCGACAAGCAGGCCACCGTCGAAGGTGGCCCCATCAAGGGAGGCTCCAACGAACGCGAACTCCTCGTGCTGGACGCAGATCGGGGCGGCGAACTCGCCGGTGTGTGCCGACCAGGCGTCCAGCGCCTCATCTTCCATCGCGCGTCCGCGCGCCATGGCGGGATTGTCCCGCGGCGGCTCGCGCCGCCCGGTTTTTAGCTCCCAGAGCTTGTGGATGGTCATCCATGGACTCACGCCCATAATTGCTGGGGCGTCGCTGCCCCCAATGATCCCGGCGCGCCAGTCGTGCCAGGCCCGGGTGCGTTGATCCAGCGTGATGAGTTTCATGACTCTCTCCTCTCGGTGCCGCGCGGGATGCGTCGGCTTCTGAAAGGAGTTGGAGGGCAAAAAAATCCCCACCAGCTAAGGACTGGTAGGGATGTTGGTTCGATCTGTGCTCAAAGCAACTTGTTGACATCCTCCCCGGCCTGAAGGCCGGAGATTCCTACGGCGCTCAATGAAGTCTCCCACCGCTAAAGCCGTTGGCTTGTAGCGGGGGGTTTCCTGCTTCGTCGAACGCCGCGCGGACGTGTGGCCACGGCCGCGACTGAGCGCGTTCTCCACAGGCGTTTGCGGGATCAATCCCGCCGGTTCGGCCTCTCCCGGACCTACCGTCGTGCGCTTCGAGCGTGATAGTGCTGCCGACGCTTGGCGGGCCGGAATCGAAACGGCCACAGGCGATCAGGTCGCCGTGCGCGCCGTGCCCCGCGGAGACGGTGGCGCACGGGGTCAGTCCGTAGACCAGCCGCCCCCTTCTGCCATATCCAAGCACAAAAAACTTTGCATAAACCCAAATTACATTGTATTTTTACAAGTATTCAAGAGCAAATAGGTTATCTACAAGCGTGAAGGTTTCACGCCCCATGGTCGGGGTCAACGTCGAATCGCAAGGTTGTTCTCTGTTCAGGATGAACGCCGAGGCAATTTTTATGGCGCAAGCTGGGTTTCGACGGCTGACACGGCCCATGTTGCCGGTGTTGACCGGCCATTCGGTTGGGACTGCTCAACCCGGACTCCAGTTGCTCGCCCACCAGGGCGCTATCAACGGAGAGCGAATCACTTAAAAACCACCATAAGCAACTTTGTTTAGGTTTTTAGGAACAGGCTCGGAAACTCAGATGCACAAGCCAACATCCGAACAGCAGGCCATCATCGACTCGAAGGCCGACACCCTGATTGCCAACGCCTTTGCGGGCACCGGCAAAACGGCCACCCTTGTCGGGTTCGCCAAGGCACGGCCCGACGCGCGTATGCTGTATCTGGCCTTCAACCGCTCTGTCGCTGATGAGGCCAAGGAGCGATTTCCGTCCAATGTGGAGGCGCGAACGTCGCACTCCTTAGCCTACGGGCGTTACGGACATCGCTATCAGTCCAAGCTTGGCTACCCACGGGCCTTTCATGCCCGTAACATCCTGCGCCCCTCGTTGCCCAGCAACGAAGCGCTGGTCTTTTCCGGATTGGCGCTTGAGGCGGTCAATCGGTTCCTGATCTCTTCCAGCGCCGAGATCAGCATCAACCACGTCGCCGCCGGGCAGGCGCGAGCAATCGGCGTGGATCCCACCGATATCCTGGAAGCGGCCAAGTCGCTTTGGGAGGCGATGCAAGATCCCAAAGATCCCTCCGTCCCCATGCCCCATGATGGCTATCTCAAGCTCTACCAACTCTCCAGGCCCAAACTCGATCGGTACGACTACATCCTGCTCGACGAGGCCCAGGACACGAACCCCTGTCTGTTCGACATTTTTAACGCACAGAAGACCGGGCGCGTGCTGGTCGGGGATCAGCACCAGAACATCTACGGATTCCGTGGCGCGATGAATGCCATGGGGCGTTTGCGTGGTGAGCATCACAACCTGACGGCCAGCTTCCGCTTTGGTGAGCCAGTCGCTGATGTGGCCAATGCCATTCTGGGCGTTTTTAAGGGCGAACCGCTGTCGCTGCGCGGATTCGGCGGTCCCAGCGAGGTGGGTATGGTTCCGCTGCAACAGCGGCGCACCGTCTACCTGCACCGCACCAATGCCGGTTTATTCGCTCGGGCGGTTGATTTGCTCCATGCAAACATCCCCATGCACTTTGTTGGCGGGGTCAAGAACTATAACTTCCAGACCATCCTCGACGCTTTCCATCTTTTTGATCACAACCAGCGTGCCATTCGCGATCCATTCCTGCGCTCTTTCCGCACGCTGGAGAATCTGGAAGAATATGCCGAGGCGGTTGAGGACCATGAAATCAAGGCGCGCCTGACGGTCGTGAAGAAGTACACCTTCAGGATTCCTCGCTTGATCGAGCGTCTGGAAGCCGCCCATGAACCGGATGCGCGCAAAGCGGGAGCCGAACTGACCACCGCCCATAAATCCAAAGGGCTTGAGTGGGAACAGGTGGTGCTCGGGGAGGACTTCCCGGATTTGATGGATAGCAGCGGGGTTCCTCTGGTGTCGGAGTTACTGCCGCCAAACGCGACTGAGCGCCCTCTGGAGCCGGACGAGGCCAATTTGCTCTATGTCGCGGCCACCCGTGCACGACAGCATTTGGTCATCACGCCGCAGCTGGCCGGCTTGCTCGATTGGGTTCACGGAGATGGGATGGCCGGACTGCATCGCTCTCGTGCCTCGGCCCCCGCGCTTCTCGCCGTCAACGCTTAGTCGAGACCATCACCATGCTCAAAGCGGCCTATCCCTTCCAAAGAGGTTCTGTGGCTCTCTCCCAAAAACGTCCGGCGGTTTTTGTATCGGCGATAAATCCGAAGGGGGAGTGTGCGTGATTCAATATTTTGAAAAAAATCATATAGGGCGCGATTGGGTTGTAGGGGATATTCATGGAATGTTTTCCTTACTGGAAAGCACCCTGAATGACATTGAATTCAACCCAAAGTACGATCGTTTATTTTGTACGGGCGATCTGATCGATCGCGGCCATGAATCCATCCGTGTCTTGGATTTTTTGCGCCAACCTTGGTTCTTCAGCGTCCGCGGCAATCACGACATCATGCCGATTCGGGCGCTCCGTGCCTTGCTGGTCAACGATGAAATTCCACTGCTGGAGTGGAAGGCGATGGGCGGCGAATGGTTCGATGATCATTCTCTTACGGAAGTGATCGAGGTTGCACAGGCCTTGATGGATTTGCCGATGCTCATCGAAATAAAGAGCGCAAATGGTGTTATCGGGATTACGCACGGCGAACCGAAAATAGGACTGTCATGGCCGCAAATTAAGGTCCATCTCGAAAATGGCTGCCACCTGACGCTGCTGGATATATTATTGGGACGTCATCGCATGGAGGCTCTATTGGGCGATTATGAGCAAGCCAGGGAACTTTCGAAAACGCGCATTGATCAATGGTCGATCCAAGGAATCGATCATCTTATTCTAGGGCATACCGTCATTCCGCATTGGTTTCGCTTAGGAAACATTCACTACATAGACACTGGAGCTTGTCACGAGCGCGGATGCCTGACCTTGATTGACATCAGCCATCCTGGGTTCTTGCATCATCGCGGTCTTTCTCATCATGAGTCGCTCGACTATTCGGGCGTCTTCGGCGTCGGGGATCCATCCGATCTGGCGTTCTTGAACGGTCAAAACAGCGATGTCATCCATGCAACCTGTGTTTGAGTCCGGCTGTGTGTGCTTTTCGGAAGAGCCCCCTTCTGGCCAGTCCCGTCGTGCTTTCCGGGTTCGCCGCTTTTGCCTGTATCCGCCCGAACTCCACGATGGTACGGATAACCCCAGGGTCGCCTGGCTGGCCGCCGGCCTCGACGGGTATGACGGCCAACACGCCGAAGTCGGCGCTTACGTTTCGGCTTCAGGTGATGTGTTTTTTGAAGACCACCTTGGATGGTCGATCGAAAGCGACCTCCGGCCCTTGGGCATTGATCCACGTTCGCCGGAGGGTCGTCAGCTGATCTCCGACTGGGCTGAGTGTGCGCGCCGTCACGGGCTTGATGCGCTCAATTCGTTCTTCCCGCTCGCGACTTAAACCCTGGGGCTCTGTTGAAGGAAATCAACTAACAATAACCAAGAGGTTTGTTTGCTGATGAATCGGCGTTCTCTTGATGTTTCTGGCTGCGTCAACTTTCCTATCCACGACCCCGATCTGAAGAACACTGAAGAAGGCGGCATGTTCGTCAAGCTCGTGGTCTGCGATAACCAGGAAGAACATGGATTTGCTGTGTGTAGCGGCGTGTCCGTCAACGATCTCCTCCTAGAAGTCTTTGTGGGGGATGATCGACGCGATCCCGAAAAAGATCCAAATTCAACAACAGGAGGGGAAACGTATCATTACCCCTGTATCGACGACCCTGACACGAGCGATATGCTTCGGCGGCTGCTGTCTCGGCCCTATCTGGCCGCGATCGTCCTCGGTTCCACCGGCTGGTCGGGTTGGAATGAGGATCTCGAGGAATATTGGCACTGCACGTTCGCCGATTTGAATCCGGCGGGGCAGGCGCTATACCGGCAAGTCGAATCGCTCTATCCCGGCTGCGATCTGCATTTGCTGACTTTTTTGGACACTTGAGGAGCAAAACCATGGAGAAAATCTCTCTCTCTGAGGCCAACGATCTTCGCATCACCCTGATTCCCTTCCATCCAGGGGATGTGATTTATCTCGCCGATAAAAATATTTGGCAGGAAGATTTCGCCGGCACGTGGGAAGACTGGATCGGCGTGCTGCCACCAGATCCCGCGTCTGCAAAAAACGCTAAGCATTTTCGCGAGGCCTACCAGTTTTGGGAGCGTTCGCGCGAAGTCTATGGTCCGGAAAAAACGCCCACCTGGGATGAGTATCGTGAAAATCTGTTGGAGCAAATCCGGCAGCGTCCTTACGAAGTTGTTGACGATGTATGGCTGGCTGCTTAATGGGCGAACTCATCGAAATTAATGCCTGTTTTTTTCGGGGGGGTGCGAAACGGGAATAATCACCCGCGTTGTTCCTAAACTTCGTGCGCTCTCTGAATATCGCCGTATTCAGCGCCTATCATGGCTCGGACGTGATCCTCGCGAAATGGGTTATTTGCCGTATCACGAGGCGCGAGACGTTGTCGATACAGCTGCTCGCACGATGCACTTCATGGATACGGCCGCACTCTCGTCCAGTTCAGCCTGGCCCGCTCTTTTTGGGGGCGCGCATGATTTGCCGGGGTTTTTGCATACGCAGGTCTGGATCTGCTGCAACGCCCATCTGGTGACGACAGAGCCTTTCGATCGCGACGCCATGTTCAGCGTCCTAGACTGGTGTTTCGACAACGGCTGGCGGGCATACCAAATTCAGCCCTGGGCGATGGAAAAACCAAAAATTTCGACCATGATCCTGTGTGCCCCGCCGAAAAGCTTCGGCGTGCTTGATGCCGTTCTTCAACGGTTGATGCGTGCCCGTCCAATTCCGTTCGAGGCCCGAGATCGTGACGCTCGGATCGTTTTGGATACACGATCGCAACCACGGCCAGGACTTTTCCCTGATAGTCGATAAAAGGAACGACGAAGAATGACCATTAAAGTTGGTGTGCCGCCGATCAAATCACAGGGCATAAAGACGAAACTCGTTCCTTGGATACAAAGCATTCTTCCGAGTGACTTTAACGGCACATGGATTGAACCATTCATGGGTACTGGAGCCGTGGCTTTTAATGTCGCGCCACGGCGTGCCGTCTTGTGTGACTCAAACCCACACCTTGTTAATTTCTACGCCAGCATAGCGTCAGGCAAAATAACTCCTGAAGTGGTCAAGGAATTTCTTACCCGCGAAGGGGAATTGTTGTTGTCAAAAGGCGAAGATCACTATTACTTCGTCAGGGAAAGATTTAACGCAGGACACTCCCCGCTAGATTTTTTGTTCATCAATCGCGCTGGGTTTAATGGAATGATTCGCTTCAATAGAAAGGGTGGTTTCAATGTTCCATTTTGTAGAAACCCCCAACGATTTCCCCCGGCTTATGTAACTAAAATTGTCAATCAGGTTGCGTGGGTCAGTAAGATCATCAAGGCAAAAGAATTCACATTCAAATGCCAAGATTTCAATAAGACGATACAAGATGCCTCACCGAACGACATAATTTACTGCGATCCGCCATACATTGATCGGCACGTCGATTATTACAACGGATGGGATGATGGTCACGAACGAGAGCTTTTTGATCGGCTCTCAAGCTTTGCCGGAAAATTCATTTTTTCGACTTGGCATCACAATGACTACCGAGAAAATGAATATGTGAAATGCTTGTGGTCAGAACATCATATTCTTACACGGGAGCATTTCTATCATGTCGGCGGAAAAGAACAAAATAGAAACCCAGTCGTTGAAGCGCTAGTAACTAACTTCATGGCGACATCTATACGCCGCCGCGAAGAAAGCCAAGTCCAATACGTCCTACTTGAACCGCCAGCGGAATATAGCGTGGCATAACATGGCGGCCCACCGGACGCTGCGCGATGAGTCGCGCCGTCTGTATCGCAATTACACCGCTACAGGAACGACCCAGATCTGTCAACTACCCCCGCCTGAAGACGGGGGCTTGTGAGGCGACTCGCAAGCCGGGTTGACCAGGGACAGCGGGGAAAGCCCGCTCCGTTTGCAACAGGTCGCTGAGACCCACTCCGGGATGCTTCCTCAGTCCCGGACCCTGGAAGGTCGGGATCATGCAGGCGCAAGGTAAAACGCCGAAGGTTCCGATCGTCACCGCAAGGTGAGAGCCGGTTGTCGACATTCCCGAGGGGAGCGAGCCGCAAGGCTCCGTCACCAGGCCCGTAAGGGCAGGAATTGAAAAATGGCCGTATTCGTACTCGACAAACAGAAACGTCCGCTGATGCCGTGCACGGAGAAACGCGCGCGACTGTTACTGGAGCGCGGACGCGCCGTGGTGGTGCGTCCGGCCCCGTTCACCATTCGCCTGAAGGATCGGCTCGGCGGAGCGGTTCAACCGCTGCGCCTGAAGCTGGATCCGGGCAGTCGCGTGACCGGACTGGCCCTGGTGCGCGAATCCGAGACCTGCGATCCGGACACAGGTGCCGTTGAGCGACTCGAACATGGGCTGTGGTTTGGGGAACTGGCGCATCGCGGCCACCAGATCCGGGACGCCCTGACGCTTCGGCGTCAGTACCGGCGCGCCCGGCGCGCTCGCAAGACCCGCTACCGGGCGCCGCGCTTCCTGAACCGCACTCGCCGTGAGGGCCGGCTGCCGCCGTCGTTACAGCATCGGCTCGACACCACCGTCAACTGGGTACGGCGCCTGTGCCGGATCGCCCCGATCAGCGCCCTCAGTCAAGAACTGGTGCGGTTCGACACTCAGGCCATGCAGAACCCGGAGATCCGCGGGGTCGAATACCAACAGGGCGAATTGGCCGGTTACGAAGTGCGTGAATACCTGCTGGAGAAATGGAACCGCACCTGTGCCTATTGCGGCGCGACGCACGTGCCGCTGGAGATCGAGCACATCATACCCAAGAGCCGGGGCGGCTCGGATCGAATCTCGAACCTGACGCTTGCCTGCCGCGCCTGCAATCAGCGCAAGGGGAACCGGTCCATCGAGGACTTTCTGCAACGCCAACCGGCGCTCCTGCACCGGATACGGACCCAAGCCAAAGCCCCGCTCAGGGATGCCGCCGCCGTCAATGCCACGCGCTGGGCGCTGTTCGCGGCGCTCAAAGCTACGGGTCTGGCGGTCGAAACCGGCTCGGGCGGACGCACCAAGTTCAATCGCACGCGCCTGGACATCCCCAAGACCCATGCCCTCGATGCCGCCTGTGTCGGCGCCGTCGATCAGCTACGGGACTGGAACCGCCCGGTCCTGGCCATCCGCGCCACCGGACGCGGGGCCTACAGCCGCACCCACACATCCGGCAACGGCTTCCCGCGCGGCTATCTCACCCGTGAAAAGCGCGTCCACGGCTTCCAGACCGGCGATTGGGTGCGCGCCGAGGTGCCCAAAGGCAAGAAGGCCGGCGTGCATGTCGGGCGTGTGGCGGTGCGCCGAACCGGATCGTTCAACATCCAAACCCAGGGCGGAACCGTCCAGGGGATCTCCTACCGCCATTGCCGTCTCCTTCAGCGTGCCGACGGCTATGGTTATTCATTTCAACCCAAACCACAGACGGAGGAAGCGAGACGGGCGGCTTGACGGCGCTACGCGCCGCGCGCTATCCCTCCCCGCCCTGAAGGACGGGGTTTCTCGCGCAAGACTGATGAGGTATAGCTCAGTGTGCTGGGCGGCTGTGATTATACCCTGGGGTGGTTTGACCAGTTCTTCCGCGAGAAACCCCGTCCTTCAGGGCGGGGAGGGAGAGCGACCGGCTCCCGCCTCGCGGCGGCGATCAAGACCTTCGGCGCTTCCTCGCTGCTGGATGGGCTGAAAGACCATTCCAGCATCGAGCCGGGGATGAGTATATTTTTTCGCGTAAACCGTTTTATGCGAATTTCAAGACGGTTTTAGGGCTCTAAGATCAGTCACGATAATGGCAATTATCGTGAGTGATCGCGGAGCGCGGGGGCGCTCCGCTGTGGGTCGGCGGCGGCGCAACGGCCGTGCAACAGCATCGGTGCGGGGCGGCGGAAGACTGGGCGGCAGTGTGTGGCCAAGCGGGCAAGGCTTAACGGATTTGTTATACTTGCCCATGATCTACACCATCGACTACTACAGCGACGCCGTGCGCCTCGGGATCGACGCCCTACCACTGACCGTGCGAGCGCCGGATCGCCGAAGCCCGTCTACAGGAGATCAAACGTGACCGCTGAACGCACCCCGCCCACCCTGACCCACGACGAAATGGTCGCCCGCTGGATGCAAGACCCCGAGTTCAAGGCCGAATACGAACGCCTGGAGCGCGAGGAATTTTTCTGGCTGGACATCGTCCTGAATGCACGCCGCGCCGCTGGCTTAACTCAGGCACAGGTAGCCGAACGTATGGGCACGCAAGCGTCCGCCGTGGCCCGGCTAGAGCGTGCGCTGTCCACCGGCAAGCCCTCGCCATCGCTGGCGACGATGCGCAAGTACGTCAACGCCTGTGGCAAGGAACTGGTGGTGACGTGCCGCTGAAAGCGGCGACCGTATTCGCGGAAACATCATGCAACTGGCCCTAAAGATTCCCGATCATTTGGCGCAGAAACTGGATGCCTTGCCGGATGCTACCGGGCCAGCCGGACAGCGTCTCGGTGTGGCCAAGGGCAAATTCGAGGTGCCGGACACGATCGACGCCCATAACGCCGAGGTGGCGCGGCTGTTTCTGCGAAACTCGTCTACAGGAGATCAAATGTGACCGCTGAACGCACCCCGCCCACTCCGGCCCACGACGCGATGCCGGCGGAAAATGGCTGTCCGGCGGACAACTGCGCCAAGGTGGGCCGTGCCGCGCTCGACAACCCCGACTTGCCAATCGAATTTGTGCGCGACACGCTACTCGCGCTTGAAGAAGAGTCCGAGCCGTTTGATCAAGTTTAATGGACCACGCTAGATTTTCCCGCTTGCTGGAACAGGCCCATGCCGGACAGGCGATCATCCTCGCCAAGGCTAGCAAGCCCTATGCCAGGCTAATTTTTGCGGAGAAACTGATGACCGCGCCCGGTTACAACGAAGATTTCTTCCTATGGACACAACAGCAAGCGGCTCTGCTTAGGCAGGGACAATGGAGCACACTCGACGCGGCGAATCTGGCCGAGGAAATCGAAAGCATGGGCAAGAGCGACCGCCGATCCCTAGCCAGTCATCTCATCACTCTGTTGCTGCACCGGCTCAAGTGGGATTACCAGCCCACGCGACGAGGCACAAGTTGGCGGCTGTCGATCCGCAATGCGCGACGCGAAATCGGGCTGATTCTGGACGATAGCCCGAGTCTTCGACGACAGTTGCCCGATCTGATCGAAACCGCCTATGCCACCGCACGCCGCGACGCCGCCGAGGAAACCGGATTGCCGCTCGCGACATTTCCCGAATGCTGTCCGTTCGCGATCGAACGCCTGCTGGACGATACCCAGCCGGATACGTTTGCACCGCCAAACACGAAGTCAACTACCCCCGCCTGAAGACGGGGGCTTGTGAGGCGACTCGCAAGCCGGGTTGACCGGGGACAGCGGGGAAAGCCCGCTCCGTTTGCAACAGGTCGTCAAGACCCACTCCGGGATGCTTCCTCAGTCCCGGACCCTGGAAGGTCGGGATCATGCAGGCGCAAGGTAAAACGCCGAAGGTTCCGATCGTCACCGCAAGGTGAGAGCCGGTTGTCGACATTCCCGAGGGGAGCGAGCCGCAAGGCTCCGTCACCAGGCCCGTAAGGGCAGGAATTGAAAAATGGCCGTATTCGTTCTCGACAAACAGAAACGTCCGCTGATGCCGTGCACGGAGAAACGCGCGCGGCTGTTACTGGAGCGCGGACGCGCGGTGGTGGTGCGTTTGGCCCCGTTCACCATTCGTCTGAAGGGGGTGCGCGCCGAGGTGCCCAAAGGCAAGAAGGCCGGCGTGCATGTCGGGCGTGTGGCGGTGCGCCGAACCGGATCGTTCAACATCCAAACCCAGGGCGGAACCGTCCGGGGGATCTCCTACCGCCATTGCCGTCTCCTTCAGCGTGCCGACGGCTATGGTTATTCATTTCAACCCAAACCAAATACGGAGGAAGCGAGACGGGCGGCCTGACGGCGCTACGCGCCGCGCGCTGTCCCTCCCCGTTCTGAAGGACGGGGTTTCTCGCGCAATGCTGATGACCCTGTATGAGCGTGACATCGTCGCCTGGGCCAACGCCCAAGCCCAAGCACTGCGCGCCGGTCACTTCGATCGGCTCGATCTGGAACATTTGGCTGAGGAAATCGAGGACGTGGGCAAAAGCGAGCAGCGTGAACTGATCAGCCGGATGGCGATCCTGATCGGCCACTTACTCAAATGGGGCTATCAACCCGAACGGCGTGGCGCAAGCTGGGAATCCACCATCCGCACCCAACGCGACGCCATTGCACGCCGCTTGCAGCGCACGCCCAGCCTGAAACGCACGCTCGCCGATCCAGACTGGTTTGCGGACGCCTGGAACGACGGGCGCGATCTGGCAGTGCGCGAAACCGGCCTGCCCGATCTACCCCAAGACTGCCCCTGGCCTGTGGAGACGATGCTCGCCGCCGATTGGATGCCGGATACGCTTGAGCCGCCAAAAACTAAATGATCCTGGAAAACAAACTGCGCCGAGGGCGCGACGACCTTGGAGCCATGCGATTCTTGGGTCGAAACCCGCCATAGACCAGGCGTCGGACTAGGCATGGATTTTCTCCACAGATTGTTCGTACCATGATGGATCGTTCAGATCGTTACGAAATCGCACGGTTGATTTTGAGATTCGTCCGGTTTTGAACTTTTTACTGAGATAGACATAGCGACCCCAAACGCTGTTCGGAACATCTTCGCGAAAGTAGTGATAATCGTTAACCGCCCTGACAACCAGGGTCTCGCCATTGACGCGATATTCTGCGCCTGGGATTGGAGCAATCTCGTGTTTATTCATCAGTTCCTCCGCGAGAAATCCCGCCCTGAAGGGCGGGGAGGGATAGCGGCTACGACCGTGCCGCCGCCGGAAACAGGTGCAGGCTTTCCACCTGCCGGGCCGTGAGGCGCTGCCCGTAAGGGCCGAGTGACGGACGACGCCTCGCGGCGTGGTCGCTCCCCTCGCCAATGTGTGCAACCGGCTCCCGCCTGACGGCGGCGATCAAGACCTTCGACGCTTTACCGTTCGCCTGCATGATCTCGACCATCAAGAATTCGCTGAGCGGAAGTGGTTGGCGTATCCAGGCCATCAAGGAGGCAGGATCCGCTACAAAGGGCAAGCGTCAGGCGGACGCCTTTCTTCGCAACAAGACCACCCCAATGACTGAATATGATATTTGGGCTATACGCCAATGACCCGAGTCTTCATGCCGCCGACTGATACGCCTTTCCGAAGGGTCCAATGATAACCTTGCCGCGTCGTAGCGGTTTATCCCCCCTCTCATCAGCCCGCATCTCGTGCTCAAAACGCCGTGAAGGTTAAGCCGTGAGCGGCAAGGCTGGGGCGGGCAATCCTTGGCGACGCTGACGCAAGGCGTCGGTCAGATTAATGTTCGAGGGCGGAAAAATCGTCAAGTTTCAGACAAAAAACCAAATGACTGATGCCATTTTGGTTTTTGCGTTATATCTTTCATCCTGACCTTGAAAGATAAGCCGTCGTCAGGCGAAATACCAACTTCATCGCACATCATTTTCATTTCTATTGGCGATAGAACAAGCCAATCATTGTGTTTACGTGGGATTGTATCGATGTCGCGACGAGTCATATCTTTTTTTCCTTCACGAGTAACTTTATACCAATAAAAAGACTCATGGCCATCGCTATTGACCTGCATCTGCCAATCTTCCAGAAATTGATCTGAAGGGCGTAGCGAATATTTGCGATAAAATCCTTCTGTCATCCAAGAGCCGGAATATCCTCCCTCGGAGCATATAACGCTAAGAGGGTTTTTTAATTGCTCCATCAATAGTTTATCATCGCATTGTGCCATGACGTGATTTCCGCCGAAGCGAATCCTCGAATCAAGGGATTTCAGATTATCCCAATCCAGTAATTCTGCAAGGTCGAGTGATGTGTAGTCATTCGATTTTTTTTGCAGCCCAGGCTTGCAAAAAACGACAGTTTCTTTTTTAGCGTATCGCGCATTAAATTGCAAAATAGCAATGTTAGGTTGTTGCACAGGCTGATTGCGGTGTCTGTTGATGCGTCCGCCGGGCTGGATCAGCGCATGAGTGCTTGATGGCTCCAAAATCCCCCAGTCAAAGTCGTGATCCCGACCGACTTCTTCTACCGGAGTGGCGACAACAATAAACGGGACATCGTTTTCCGCAGCCAGGTCAATAATTTGGTTGATCTCAACGTCATCTTCAATGCGCTTATTGCCCAGATCCGGCTTTCGCGTGAGCAACCAGTCGAGACGGCGCTCCTTGTGAAATCGTTGCACGATAATCTCCTGCGAGTGATAGCAGGCAATCCGGGCATGCGGAAGGCGGTTAGATAAAAAATCGGCCACGCGAATAGCGGTTGAAATATTGGCGATACGCACCAGCCCAAATGACACCCGCTTACCACTGCCTTTAAAGACCCAGGAGTGTTCATGATGCAACCGCTCGACGGCGTGCAAAATACCGGTAAGCCATGAATCTAAAGAACGATTGGCAATGCGCTGCAAATATGCCCAACGACACACCCGTTTAGGTAAAGCGTCGACCAGGCGCTGGGTATAATCTTTATAGATAGAGTGAAAATCCTGGCTCGGCGCAAGCGTCACCGTCATCGGCGGCACTTGATCGTTAACAAGCAATATGACGGGGTTGATCTCGCGTTGCTCCAGAGCGGCACGCATTTTCAATCCGCTCATAAAAGCTTTTTGAATTGCGTGGGCGACGGGAGCCGCCAAGGTCGCCGATGAGCAGATGACATTTCGCCTGCACAAGCCCGCCATCTGAATTAAGCGCAATACAGCGACCAGCGGTTCAGGATCATAACTATCGATTTCGTCGAGTATCAGGTCGCTGTCAATCAAGCGCAGCAGTGCGGCGACATGATTGCCCTGGCGCCCCGGCTCTCCGGCATTGATGAGAAAGTCGATGGTGGATACCAGAACAGGCGCGCTCAGAACCGAACGCCAGCGCGGGCGTTTTTTTAAAACATGATCCATCCAGGATGGTAATTCGACCTCCCCGCCGATCGACACATATTCATAATCAGGTGTCGCATTAGGGTCGTCATCGTCGGGCACATCAAAGGTCGTCGTCATCTGCCAGTCATGGAGCTTTTTCGTCACTTGATCGCCGATCACAACGGCCATTTCATCGTCACCAATCCCGAAAGCGCGCAACGCCGCACCGGTTTGCAGTGTCAAGGTGCGCAGATTGAGTGCGATAGCGACGCGCGAGCGTGGATTGAGCGCGCACGCCATCTGAAGATTCATTTTTGTTTTTCCGCTTCCGGTTGCCGCGATGTTCAGCACCAAAACGGGATCCCGTTCGGCAAGTTGCCGGGCGGCTTCGCGCGCGGGATTCTGCCAGGCAAACGGGCCATCAGGATGTGACGGACTCAGGATTCGCTCCACAGTCTCCCCGCTGAGCCCTGGGAGACGCAGCGTCGCTATTTGGTAGGCGCGATCTGCCGCTACACGCGAGACTTCGTGGAGATGCCAGCCCAGCGGCTGCTTGTAGACGATCTGCCCGTTTACAGAATCCGTGTTCGCCCAGACTGCCGGCTGCATCGCATAAGGGGCGTTCTTAGCCGACGGCGTAGGCCCCTCCCGGCTCGAGACTTCATGGTCGGCCAAGATCAGCGCTACGCGCGAAAACGTCGACAGCCCGCGCCAAAAGTCGGGCGAGGCTTCTGGCCCAACGAGGGTGTTGAGTCGTCCCATGAGTTTGCGAGCCTCATTTATCAGAGGCTCTGGTAGCGCGGCCACCGGATTTACTGTCTTCCCCAATTTCTCTCTTACATGCTGATCACTGTTTGGCTTGAAATTCGGGGCATCGATCGGTCCAAACAGTTTGTGGTGAGTCCCTACGATGTAGTGCAGCGCTTCCTGCCCATCACGCATCCGGTAGGGAAGAGGCACCTCGCACAACCGTGTGTGCGATTGCAGGGCGGCCCAGGCGGCCTCCAGATCCTGGCCCTGGTGAAGTTTTTGGAGCAGCCCCATCGAGATCCACTCGTGGCGGACAGCGTCCCTGACCGGCGCTGCTTTCGCTGCTTTACTGGACGGCTTCACGGCAGCGGCCAGCTTGTTGGCAAAAATGTCACCACTCTTGCCCCAGTCATGCCCTAAGCCGCCGGCTTGTGCGAGTAGGCATGAAGCCCGAATCCAGAGCGGAGTCTCGCGACGACGGCGCGTTTGTGTCCCGGCGGGATAGTGCCCGGTAGGGCCGAAGGGTCGGCGCGAGCCGACGACCCAGAGCAATTTGGCGTTGCGGTTCCCGTAGTGCCGATAGCAGGCCACGGCCGTTTGCCGCGTTGCCGTGCGACGCAGGAGGGCGCGCATTTCCTGAAGCCCCTCAAGGGTGATGAGGGTTTGCCAGGCGCGATCTCCGATGCGTAGCGCGTAGCTGTCGAGCACCGCGCGCGTTCGTTTCAGCGCCCGCTTCTCGCAGGCGGAAATCAGCGTAATATACATAGGTCGATTCCAGGCGCATCACGTTTGCCGCCGCGCAGGCGGTTTGGAAATTTGTAGCGATTTTTGGATCTTTCGCCGCCGCGCAGGCGGATGTCAAACCCCCGGCTTTAGCCGTGGGGTTGGGGTACATGACTTGACACACCGCAGCCGTGGGTGTTAATTGTAAACAAGTTTTTATCCCTTTGTAGTGATATTTATAGAAAAAAGGCCCAACGGAATCTGAAATGCCAAAAACCAAAAAAAATGACATTACGTGGAAACCGTGCTCCCCTGACACCTACACACGCAAAGTCTCTCAGTACGTTCACTTTTCGTTCAAAGCCACCAACTCGAACGCCGATGCTGGTGGCATCCGTCTCGGGCCGCAGCAGGGACTCAACATGCCGTATGTGTCGGCACGAAGCCTGATCGAAGCCGGATATGACATTCCGTTGGACTATGCAGAGGGGGGGGCGGCTGATGCCGGAATCGCCAAACAAGTTGCCGCGTTTGATGCCGGTGAAAAACAGCCTGAATCGCCGTTCGAAGCGGAAGCTATTCGGCTCGTCATGCAAGAGGCTCGCGAGACGGGGCTTGAGCTAAATACGAACGCAGTGTGCATTCGCCAACATCAACTGCTGTTGCCGTGTGACGGAACATACGTCTCAATGACGCCTCTGGCATCAGGAGGACTCTGCGAGATTATTCAAGACCGGTTTGAGGTGCACAGCGAAGCCGCGAAAGAGAGGGGGGAGTTAACGCCCAGGTTGCGCCGTGCTTTCTTGGGGTTTGGTGGTTCAAATTCGCAAAATGTTGGCCGATTAGTTCGGCATATGCAAAAACCATTGGTATTTTTCGCGCCCCAGAAAAATTGTGACCTGCGAGAAGTTTTAAGTCTGTATTACCGTGGCGTTACGCTTCGCCCCTCGCACAAGACGATGAAGGATTATCGTGCATGGAAAAATCAATCTCGCCCGAACAACGCCTTGGCGCGAGCCACTGAAAAAGGCTTGATCATCGAAATCGTCAAATCAATCCTTCGGCGCGCCGACTATGCGCGTGCCGTACTTGCCCAGAATCGCTCGCATCTACCCAATGGCGGCGAGCCAATCATTTCTCCAGATGTTTACCCTGAAGTTCAGGGGCTCATCGATCGAGATCTGCGCTTCGGTAATTGGCGTAATAATACGGCCAAACTTATTGCTGCAGCGATTGCTGATTACAAATTCAGAGATAATTTTGGCGATTTTGCGTTTGATCAGGAGACACTGAACACAATATCCAACTGGGTTTCTGAGGTGCTGGAATGAGTGCTTTTGTGATTGCTGGTATGGAAGTCAGCGGAGCCAACGCGCTGGCTTGTCCTTGGGTAGTCAATGCAGCGCATGTGATTTCGCCGACATTGTTTGCACATAACTGTGCGCGCCAAATGAATCTTTCCGGCGAGCGCGTCTGTATTGTTCACCACGATGCCCAGCTTCTCGGCGAATATCCGGAGGGTAAGTTTTATAATTTTCATCCTCAGCAGCGTCGTGGAGCGACATTTATTAACCACCGAGATTATTCCAGCAAGAACAAGCATGCGCTGTCGATGCAACCGACGGCGAGTTTTCACTGGTATTTGTCTTTGATTATCGAGATTGATGGCGCGGTTGAGGTCAATGAACTTAAACGCTTTCTTCGGCATGCCAAGTTGGCTGGAGGAAAGATTGTTAGTTACGAAAAAATCGTTCCAGTTTCCGATGAGGAAGAAATGCGAGCGGCTTTGCCACGTCATTCGCCTACTTACTTTATCGTCGAGCGGCGCGATTTGATGAAGCTAGACCCCGACCCGCTTGAATCTCTCATCCAGGCTTTAACTTTGAAGCCTTCGGTTTCGGGCGATGAAGATCCTGCTGAGGCTGATGCGGACGTTGCCGCTAAGGTATCTATTCTCAAAAAAACGCATTCTTGGTTAACCCCCGCCGTCTTAGGATATACCGCCTTAACAAAGTTCGAGTCGCGTCGTGGGGTTCGTTTATTATTGGATACTATGGAGGAACCATTACACGCTTTTTGTGAGCCGCTTGTTGGTCTTGTTCAATATATTTCTTTGAACGATTACGGGGCACACGCACTTCCTTTTTGGCACTACAACTGGCCAAGACTTGATACCTTTGTTGTCGAGCAATACCCGAGCATTTAACATCAGGAGTTCTAGTCGTGAACGCAAATCAGATTTCCATGTTCGATCAAAGTGAAGTTTTTAAAAATTTGCCTGGGGTTCTTTCGTTCCAGCGTGGCATACCTATTAGCGACGGATTGTTTTTTAATGAACTTGATGACGGTAGTGAGTCACCTGTCATGGTTGTGCGTCACGGGATCCGCGGAACGCAGAACGTCGCCAAGGGAACAAAGAAGCAGGCCAAAAAAGGTCGCTCTTCCAGTGATTCAAATTCATCTGAATCCGAGAGCTTAGAATCGGATACGGTTGATCGCGGTGTCTCTAACATCCAGACGACTGATACGGCAAAGATGGATCCGCAGGCAAGCGCATTAAAGGTTCGCTTCAGTATGAGCCCTCTTGATCTTGATGTGCTCTTGTTTGCCGTTGCTGCGCAAAAAGACGAAAAGGATTTGACATTCGTCAAGCGGTATCGTGAAAGTGTTAAGCGGTTTATTGTGGCCGCAAAGGCTTCTAGTGGCTTAGATGACGTTGCCAATCGCATTGCGCGTAATGTGCTTACAGGGCGGTGGCTGTGGCGTAATCGTACTGTTGCTCAGTCCATCGAAATTAAGGTGAGCCATGAAAATGGTGAGCTTATTTCGATGTGCAACGCTTTAAGCCTCAGCTTAAAGTATTTCGATGACATCACAGAAACAGAGCGGAAGCTCGGGGCTTTGATCGCTGAAAACTTTCGTGGTAATGCGCGGGATACGTTTGCCGTTGAAGCCAGGGTTGATCTCGGGATTAAGGGTGCCGTTGAGGTTTTCCCTTCGCAAAACTATGTTGAAAAAAAGCCGGACGGTTTTGCGCGTTCGTTGTATTGCGTCGGACATCCGCGACGCTTTCGTTCTGATTCGATGATGGAGCTTGAAGCGACGCGCGAGATGGGGCAAGCGGCGCTGCGCGATCAGAAGATCAGCAATGCGTTACGGACGATCGATACATGGTATCCGGCTTATAATGAGCACCAACGTCCGATTCCCGTCGAACCGTTTGGGGCTAATTTGGATGCCCAAGCGTTTTTTAGAGACAAAAAAACGTCCGCTTTTGAGTACGCGCGTCGGTTTAATGAGCTTGATCCTAATAGTCCTGAAGGCAAGTTTATGATCGCCAATTTGATCCGAGGAGGCGTGCTTTCAAGTGGGGAAAAAGAATAATGCGACCAAATGTCTTTTTTGACATATCGCATCGCCCGTCACATCATGGCGCAAAGCGATGGGGGCAGACACTGAAGGATCTCCATGGCGTATTTGCTGAAATTCCCTCGAGCTATGCGTTGGCTTTGCCGGATTATCCGAGCAAAAAATTCGGGCGAATGCGTGTTTTTGCATCAACAGACGACGAACTCATGCGTTTAGCGTATCGTCTGCGAGACCAACCGCTCAAGATTGGTCAAATGACGACAGTACCGGCTGATTTTTCGGGTGCTTGGCGGTGTTACAGCCGCTATCGCATTCCGACACGCGCTCAAGAGCGCCACGCAAATGGCGTATTACGTCTGCGACGCATTCGCCAAGCCGACGACATGCAGCTGCCCTATTTTGATATCTACAGCCGTAGCACGCAGCAGAATTTTCGGCTTTATGTGCAGGTTTTAGATGGGGAGCGTCCGCAAGGCGAGTGTCTTCCGGATAATTACGGTCTTTCGGTTAGCTCGCGACTGTTTGCACTGCCTGAAATTCTTTGAAGCCCTCAACCCGCCCAAAAGGCGGGCATGGCTTTGAAGGTCACAAAAAGTGCTTGCGCTCAATGTCTTGATTTTGCTGGGTTAGCAAAGCCCAGGCTAGTACTACTTTGTCACTTTAATTTCTGGCTCCAAAATCATTTGGTAGCTTCGGTTTTATCATATCGCTCAATGTCACGGCGTCGCTGTTTATGTCGAGCCTCTAGCTGTTGAAGATAGCCGTTTCCAGAGAGATTTAGTTCTTCGTTCAGGCGTTCCATGTTGCGTTTGCCCGCTTCTGTCTTGAAAAGACCCTGAATATAATTCTGGCCTAAATTAAGGCAATTTGATGTTTCAGTTTGAAAACAATCGTAATATTCTTCGATGTGAAATGCCAGTTTACTGGGCAATTGTTTGAGCACATGATCTTTTTGGGGAACAGCGGACTTGACAAGCATATCGAGTACATGGCGTGTTAAAATGAACGTGCAGCAAAATATAGCAAAATCAATAGCTTAATCAAGTCTGACAAAGTAGTACTAGGGAAAGTTGGGCGGTCCACACCAGATTCAACATCGCAAGCGATTGATTCCTAATGTTGTATTTTTGCACCTTCAAAGCCATGCCAAAAGGCGGGTTTATTATTATGAAGCAAAAAGCAAATTACAAGCCGAAGCAAATATTGCTCTCAAAAAGAGCGAATGTTTTTTACCTTGAGCATGCGCGCGTGCTCCAGAAAGACGGTAGAATTATTTACTTGACGGATACCGGAGAGGATGTCGAGCAGTATTTTAATATACCAGAGCGAAATACAATATTTTTAATGCTGGGCAAGGGGACTTCGATTACAGACGCGGCTGTTAGGCGATTGTCTGAATCTAATGTCATCGTAGGTTTTTGTGGTAGCGGAGGATCGCCATTATTTGCCATGTCGGATCCGGTTTTTTTGTTGCCCCAAAGCGAATACAGGCCAACAGAGTATATGCAGGCATGGGTGAAGCTGTGGTTTGATGAAAAGCGAAGATTGGATGCCGCCAAGGCGCTTCTTCAGCGACGTATCGCATTAGCAGAAGCTGCTTGGCGTGGAAACACTTTTTTGCTTGAGCGTCAAATTTTATTGGCTAATAACAAAATTGAAATTTTTAAGCATCGTATTGATACTTCAGCGGATACGACATCTCTTTTGTTAGCCGAGGCTGATTGGGCGAAGAGTCTTTATGCCAGCCTGGCGGCGGGATGCAAAATCAATCATTTTACAAGAAACGAGGGGCAAGGTAAAAAAGAAAGCATCTCAGATCGAGTCAATAGTTTTCTCGATCATGGAAATTATATTGCGTATGGATATGCGGCGGCTGTTCTCAACACGCTTGGCATTAGTTTTTCTTTTCCTATTTTGCACGGAAAAACGCGCCGTGGAGCACTTGTTTTTGATGTAGCCGATTTGATCAAAGATGCTTACGTTATGCCGTTAGCTTTTGAGTGCGGCTTAAATCTTAAGTCGAGCGATCAAGATTTTAGATCTGGGCTGATCGAGGTTGTGCATGAAGCTGGCCTAGTTGACCTTTTGTTCGACTTCGTTAAGGAGGTGGTTCATATAGACTAACAAAAACAAGTGCTTATGTGCTTACACAAAAAACGATCCTTTTTCGGACGTTTGTTTCGTATGGGGTTGTTTTTTTCATGTAAAATCGTATTCGAACGGTTCGCCGCCGCGTAGGCGGTTTGGAAGGAAAGATCCGTCCGAACGGGCGAACCCCCGTCGTTCGCCGCCGCGTAGGCGGTTTGGAAGTGACTCGCTACTGCACGCCGGAAATGTCGCGCGTTCGCCGCCGCGTAGGCGGTTTGGAAGGGACCCCCCTACCCATCCCCCCCTAGCCCACTGTTCGCCGCCGCGTAGGCGGTTTGGAAGATGGTGCGCCCCGTGTCTGTTGGTTAGTCGGTGTTCGCCGCCGCGTAGGCGGTTTGGAAGTGGAGCAGGATCAGACACCCAAACGTCACCGTGTTCGCCGCCGCGTAGGCGGTTTGGAAGGAGGAGGTTTCGGCCTCGGGTCGGATCTTTCGGTTCGCCGCCGCGTAGGCGGTTTGGAAGTAAAATTTCTCACATCAGGCGGTGCTCTAAAGGTTCGCCGCCGCGTAGGCGGTTTGGAAGGGGCGATGGCCTCTTGCATGTCATCCAGGGACGTTCGCCGCCGCGTAGGCGGTTTGGAAGTTATGGCGCAGAGAGCGGCGGTTTTGGCACATGTTCGCCGCCGCGTAGGCGGTTTGGAAGGAACGAACCCGCCTGATAGCGCGCTCCGCCGCGTTCGCCGCCGCGTAGGCGGTTTGGAAGGACGCGGCGCGGACGCCCCAAGGGCACGCGCCGTTCGCCGCCGCGTAGGCGGTTTGGAAGATAGTAGGCCGTGAACGCCATTCTGCCGCCCTGTTCGCCGCCGCGTAGGCGGTTTGGAAGAAAATGCCAAAAAATCTAATGCTGATAATGATGTTCGCCGCCGCGTAGGCGGTTTGGAAGAACACAAACGCCCGGCGCCCAGCCGGGCAGGAGTTCGCCGCCGCGTAGGCGGTTTGGAAGGCCTTGGCTCGCAGGTGTACCTCGGCCTTCCAGTTCGCCGCCGCGTAGGCGGTTTGGAAGTTGTTAGGACTGGCCCAATCGCCGAGGATCTCGTTCGCCGCCGCGTAGGCGGTTTGGAAGTAGGTCACACGCTGGGCGCGCTCTGTCGCCCGGTTCGCCGCCGCGTAGGCGGTTTGGAAGAATACGTCGTGACTGGGCGCTACCACGTCGATGTTCGCCGCCGCGTAGGCGGTTTGGAAGTAAAGGCCGGGCGTAAATAACACATTAATCAAGTTCGCCGCCGCGTAGGCGGTTTGGAAGACTGAGGATGGCCGAGCCGTCAATGTTCCCAAGTTCGCCGCCGCGTAGGCGGTTTGGAAGAACGCCCAGACCGAGCACTCGCGCCGTCTGCGGTTCGCCGCCGCGTAGGCGGTTTGGAAGATTGCGCCGCCCTCGGACGTGGTGCCCTCGAAGTTCGCCGCCGCGTAGGCGGTTTGGAAGAGCCGCCCGCGAAAACTCCGGCTCGCCGGCATGTTCGCCGCCGCGTAGGCGGTTTGGAAGACCATGAATCTCGCATGGCAGCGGCTCCTGAAGTTCGCCGCCGCGTAGGCGGTTTGGAAGCCACGATGCGCATTTCGATGATCTGCGTAGGTGTTCGCCGCCGCGTAGGCGGTTTGGAAGATTGCCCGATTTGTCAGTGGAGGCGTTCCCTTGTTCGCCGCCGCGTAGGCGGTTTGGAAGGTCGAGAGCGCCGCCCCGTTCGGCGTCGCCCTGTTCGCCGCCGCGTAGGCGGTTTGGAAGACTTGGTCGCCATGTCTCGTGGGAGCATTTGCGTTCGCCGCCGCGTAGGCGGTTTGGAAGTAATTCCCATGAGTGGCACCAACGCGATTTCTGTTCGCCGCCGCGTAGGCGGTTTGGAAGGAGATCTCATTTTCTCCATGTGATCTCGGACAGTTCGCCGCCGCGTAGGCGGTTTGGAAGATATTCCCCACCAGAATCTTGTCTTTGATCAAGTTCGCCGCCGCGTAGGCGGTTTGGAAGGGAATTGAAATGATGCGTGAAGTCTCGATCGAGTTCGCCGCCGCGTAGGCGGTTTGGAAGTCGCTGCTGCGCCACGAACACCACTGCCGAGTGTTCGCCGCCGCGTAGGCGGTTTGGAAGATGCAGCAGGCGTCTATGTCCTCGGCGGATCTGTTCGCCGCCGCGTAGGCGGTTTGGAAGCCGGAGACGCAAGGATTTCAGCGAGATTGCGCGTTCGCCGCCGCGTAGGCGGTTTGGAAGTACTACGATGGGCAGCTCGCACGCGGCGCGCTGTTCGCCGCCGCGTAGGCGGTTTGGAAGCGGGTCGAAGCGTCCGGCCGGCTGATCGTCACGTTCGCCGCCGCGTAGGCGGTTTGGAAGGCGACGCGCGCACACTCAGGCCCTACTGAATCGTTCGCCGCCGCGTAGGCGGTTTGGAAGACAAACGGTAGGTCTTCCCATTTTTCTACGTCGTTCGCCGCCGCGTAGGCGGTTTGGAAGATGGACGTGACGGGTCCGATCCGGACGTGTGCGTTCGCCGCCGCGTAGGCGGTTTGGAAGAAAAACTCACGGCTCTCGGACGTCTGGATATAGTTCGCCGCCGCGTAGGCGGTTTGGAAGATAACGGACCCTATCAGTCATCGCGCCTCCAGGTTCGCCGCCGCGTAGGCGGTTTGGAAGCCGGGCCGATTTCGGGCCAAAAAGAGGCCGTCGTTCGCCGCCGCGTAGGCGGTTTGGAAGTCAGCATGAACAGTCGAAATCATGCCGATAGCGTTCGCCGCCGCGTAGGCGGTTTGGAAGGTGAACAACAGCCCCCCAAGGGGCAAATGCTCGTTCGCCGCCGCGTAGGCGGTTTGGAAGGCACAACGTGGCGCTACGCACCACGCCGGGCAGTTCGCCGCCGCGTAGGCGGTTTGGAAGGATGTGGTAATCGTCTGCTACGTCGCAGACGAGTTCGCCGCCGCGTAGGCGGTTTGGAAGGAGCTTTGGGCGTCCGGGGTACAGCGCAGACAGTTCGCCGCCGCGTAGGCGGTTTGGAAGAACAATAAATCCGGGGAATCCGCCGACTGTCTGTTCGCCGCCGCGTAGGCGGTTTGGAAGGCATTCGACCGCGATGCAGGCCGCGCGCATGGGTTCGCCGCCGCGTAGGCGGTTTGGAAGACGGCTTGGGCTTTGACGCCTACCGCGCTATCGTTCGCCGCCGCGTAGGCGGTTTGGAAGGGAGCCTTTCTTCAGATGCGAAAGTGGTCATAGTTCGCCGCCGCGTAGGCGGTTTGGAAGTCAAGATTTGCGACCACAAACACTGCAATGTACGAATTTCGATCTTTTCTACCAGCCGGCAAAGCTGGTAGACTCGACGATCAGAAGGTGCGGCCCGGCAGGGGCCGGCCGCACGACTGAGTTTGGTGGTGGAGTACCGGAGGACGTCCGGGACGTAAAGCCTGTGGAGCGGGTGCCAATTGCCTACGTGCACTTCCCGCGTTGAAGCAGAAAAAGCGGTTCGCGAGGACCGCCCGGCCGGGGAGACGGGCCCTGGGCATCTCCGTCCTTTAGGGCGGGGAGGATTTTAGGGCGGGGAGGATGTCCCAAAAAAACGACAGACACAGAAACACAAAGGCCCACCGAAGTGGGCCTTACGTAAAAAACAATTGAGTGAACAGTTCTCTGATTTGTTTAGCCACGGATCAAAACTGCGCACTCACAACGCAAGGCCAAAGCGCAACCGGCTAAAGCCAAAGCGCATCAACGCTTGTCCGGCATATTGTGGCGATAGAACGCGCAAAATGCAAGACCCCGAGCGCTTTGGCTGGAGATTTAGGCCAACATGCGCACAACGACCGAATCACAGATCACAACGGCCATCACGCGCTTGACTCGGACAGACGGTAAGCCGGCCGGCAAGACGTTCGATGAACTCGGCAAGCACGTCGCAGAACACTTCGGCGCTTATCACGCACAAAGCATCACACTGAGCGCTCCAACAGCCGTTGAACTGCTCGAACGCTACAGCGATCTGGTCTCGCGCCTGACGATTGAGCAAGCGCTCATTCTCGGACATGCTCCGAATCTTCCGACTGAGTACGAGATCCGCCCCGCCAAGTCGCTGCGCGACCCGAACGGCATCAACTGGGTCAACGGAAAGCCGACAATCGCGCGGCTGAAACACCATTTCACGCCCGCACGCATCCTGCTGCTCGACTTCGACCCGGATCCGCGGATGCCGGAGGCCTGGCGCGCGCTCAGCGAACAGGATCGCTGGGATTTATTGGCCGGCGCACTGCCCGAGTTTTCGGGCGCGGCGCGCTGGACGATTCCCAGCGGTTCGGGGCGCGTACTGGATGCGGCCGGCAGACACATCTCCCCTGGCCCACTTGGCTCGCACACCTACATCGTCACATCAACCGATCTGAGCACGGCCGACATGGATACCGCGCGTGTCGCGCTGGAGGTCCGGCTTTGGGCCGCCGGACTCGGCTACATGGTCGAGTCAAAAGCCGGTGCGGCCCTCAAACGAACGCTGTTCGACTCGGTTGTCTGGGTCACGGGACGTGAAGTTTTCGATGGTCCGCCGTGTGTGAAACCGCCGTTTCAACTCGCGCCTCTGACATCATCAATTCATGACGGCGGCGCGGTCGAGATCATCACATCGCTCTCGGTCGATGAACGCCTGGCGTTCGAGCACGCCACCGGGGCGCGCGTCATCGAAAACGTCTCCGTCCCCTCCCCCGCGCCCACGCCCACGCCGCCCACCGGTAAACAACGTCAAAAAAAAAAAAGCCGCTGACGATCCGATTTTTGTTTCAATCAGACCCCGAATCTCAATCGAAAACTACGATTTGTTACGAATCGACACAATGGTGGTCACAGAAAAAGGCCCGATGACCATCCGCGCCTTTCTCGACACTGGGTATGATCGTTTGCGATGTCAGGCGACATTCCGAGAGTCCACAAGCTGGGCCGGAATTCTGCGTCGCGTCCGGCATGGCGCGATTTTGCATGACGTTGGAACCGGTACGACGTATCGGATGGGTAGTGAGCCGAATGCGCTGACAGGTGACCTGCTTTTGGATCTCAAAAAGCTCGGGCGCGAACATGACGCGAATGCCCAAGGTACCGCTCGCGCGATTCTATGGCGTCATCACTGGCGCTGCCCGACCCAGATGCCCTGGAAAAAACTGATCACCTCGATTTGTGCCGCACACCCCGCTGTCTATGAAAGTGATATCAACGACCTTGGAGTCTATTTAGCGCAAAAAGCGTATCAGAACGCAATTGCCTCAGTTATTCTCAACGGCCAGGAGCTTCCGCGATCCGTGATCGTGCATTACGCTCAAGACATCGATGCCGTTCGCGTCGGCATCAATGCAATTGGTGGTGGCGTACACCTATGTAAAGCAACGCACGGAGCCGGGAAAACCGAGCATTTGCTCAAACCTATCGCGTCGCAGCGCAACAACGTTATCGCAATTGCTCCTCGGGTTTCCCTCGTGTCCGATTTGGCTACCCGTTGCGACCTTGCACACTATCAAATGACGGATTCTGATCCGGATCTCGCACTCTGCATCAATAGCCTAATCAATCCCAAATACTCTACTTCCATCAATCAGGCGCGCGCCGTCTTGATCGATGAGATTGCGCGTATCACACGCGATTGTCATGATCAACATTCAACGCTAAAAAAAGAAGCGAACAGCGTCTGGAATCAGCTGACGTGTTTAATGCAAACAGCGGATATTGCCGTTGGTGTAGATGCCGATCTGTCCACATTAGATGTCCGAATGTTGGCTGGTTCTATTTCTGTTCCGATCCATCTTTGGATCGTGCATGACACCCCTACTGATCTTCGAGGAACCTTTCAGTCTGTGGAGGTTGTCATGAAAAAGATCGATGAAGCATTAGCCGCTGGTATTCCATCGATGATCACGGCGGATTCGGCCAAGCTTATCGCAGGCCTCGCCGATGAACTGCGCGGACGTTATCCACATCTGCGTATTTTGGATATTCACAATTTTGAGGCGTTGGCTACAAAAGGCACCCCGGAAGCCCTGGGGTTCCTCAAAGACATCAATGCGAATGCCAGTCAATGGGACGTCGTGCTATTTTCGCCGACAGTTGAAAGCGGGGTCAGTCTAAGCGTAGCGCATTTTCAACGACATTTTGCCTTCTATTACGGAACGGTTGAACCTAACGCTTTCAATCAGATGTTGCGTCGCGATAGAACAGCGCGTCATTGGGATATTGCCATTCAGGGTACGGGCATGAACAGCCGCCCTGACACCTATGTCGAAGTCCTTAATGGACTGCAAGCCGCACAAAGGCGACTCGTCGAACTCGACAACGGATTTTTTTCGATTGAACCCGCCTCTCCGTATGACCTCGATTGCTGTCGGGTGATCGCGGCATCGAATGCAGCGCGCAACAGCTACGCAAGAAACCTTTGGTATCTTCTCAAGCATCGTGGCTGGAAAATAGAGCGCGGATCGTTCGACAAGGACGAGAACGGCAAGAAATTACGGAACGCCGCTGCACTTGCTGTCGATATCGCAAAAAATTTCGCTATTTGCAAAGCGGAGGATTTGCCAAAAGAAGAACTTAAAAAACTCAGTGAAGCCTACTCACTCACTCCCGAACAAGCGGCGGCCGTAGCGCGGGCGCAGGTGCGTGAAACCACCGGAACGCCCCAGGGCGAGCTTGATTCGAAGCATGTTGATGTCTGGCAAGACGGAAAGCTGGACAGCCAAAACCGTTTGTTTGCGGCCTTGACAGCGACAGCGCAACCGTCAGACCGCGATCGCAAGGAAGCCGAAGCCAAGCTTCCGATCGCCCTGCGCTCGTTCGATGCAGCCCGCACCGAAGCCGTCCAGACGCTCTTTAGAGTTCTGGGTTTGGATCCGGAGACCGGTCAGGGGATAGTGACGGAGAAGTCGGCGCTTGATGCCTATAATACCCTCAAGGATACCGATCAGGGACGCGCGTTGAGTCACTTTGGGATCGCCCGCCTGGATCGCGTGCCGACATACCCTGTACGCTGGGTCAATGATGTACTGGGAAAACTCGGGCTTTATCTGGACTGCGTGGCACGCCGGGGCGCGGGCGGTCGCAAAGGGCGCATATACGCGATCGGGCGCAAGGTAAAAGTGAACCGGGATGGCCGCTTGGTCTTGCCTGGTTGGAATCTGATGTGCGCCATAAGAGCACGGCGACTGAGTGCCACATCTGTTTAGCTGTTTTTTTACACCCGGACGTGGCATCCATCGAGCCACGTGCCGCCTAAAAAAAACATCCTTTCAGAAGCGGAATTTGTATGCCCATCGAGAACAAAGCAACGATACCTGTCGAAACACCGACAAAAAACGAACCCGAATCGCAGCCCCTGGATCTGGCGAAGCACTTCCCCAAATGTTTCAACTTCAACAGTCCGCGTCCGCTGAAAATCGGCATCCACTTCGATATTCGAGCAGAATTGGAGGCACAGGGGTATAGTTTCCGCAAGATCCGGCAGGCTGTGACCTACTACTGTCAGCGCCCAGCGTATATGAAGACACTGGTCGTCGGTGCCGAGCGCATCGACCACAGAGGCGAGCCGGCCGGAACGATTACCGAAAAGGAAGTCGAGATCGCCAAGGCGCAGATCAAGGTACTGTGGAAGAAGTACAAGGCCAGAAAAAAGGCACAAGCGGCGCTTAACGGCGAAAAAGAACCACGTCCTCAAAAGTCAGTGAAAAAGGCGCTTTCGGAGGATGCTCCGCTGACCCAGGAGAACATCGTTTCCGGTCGATTGGAACTGACGGTGAAATTTTCAGAACTCCCGGATCCCATGCCGGTCGCAGGTGGCGTAAAAATCGGTCTTTCAACCCAGGACGCCCTGGTGGTCGCTACGCTCTCATCAAAATCCTGGAAAAAGATCAAAAAAGCCCAGGGCGAAGGGAGGCCGTGGCGTGCAGTGCTGACCGGTCATTTGGGAACCAAGGCATTCGCCAATGATCAGATGGTTCTGATTCTCGATAATCCAAGGCTTCAGGTATTCGAGGTGCGTCCTCGACTGTAAGACGCCCGGCTTGCCGGGTGCATGGGCGTTGACGGCGTGAATAGACTTATTCAGCTTCATGCAAGTTTGGATAGGTTTTTATCCAGTGCGCCGTAAAAACCCCGTCCTTTAGGGCGGGAGGATGTCAAGAGCGGCACGAAAAAACCCCTAACAGCATGGCTGAAAGGGGCTTTGGGAGATGTCTGAAGGCGCAGAGCGCTCGACAGACTCAAGTCAGCAACCGCAAAACGGTGCCGACGTCGGAACTTAGGCTAGACAGAAGTCATCGCCCTCCTGGAGGAAGCGAACGCTTCCGTTTGACAGATGCACCGCCCAGAGGCGGTGAGCAATGCGGCGTGCAAACACGACGCCCGCTTCGAAAACGGCCTGAGCCCCGGTGCTCAGGGCCTTGACGTTGACGTCACGATCGCGACCTTCGACAGAAATCCGCATGGGATCTTCTCCTCAAATGCCAGGCGGGGTGCCTTGGCTTCGGGAGGAGTTGTCGGGCAAAAAAAAACCCCTGGCAGCATGGCTGGCAGGTGTGTGTGTGCGGCCTGAAGGCGCAAGCTTGTAGTACTGTTTTTTGCTCCAGAAAGACGCCCACGTTGCAGAATCTTCCAGCGCGTACCGCCGGACCCAACGCCCAACACGTACCCGTCGTGCCGGGTGAACACACGGGCTCTGAACAGATCTGTTTTCCTCGTCGGATACCAACCAACGGTTGGCTTCGCAAGGATTTGCACGGCACGAAAACCCCCCGGCTCTCAAGGAGAGCGCGGGGCGGTATGGTCGATCAATCGATGAGGTCGAAGATATCCAGCATCTCCAGAGCCGCGACCGACGGTTCCGGCATCGTTTCCAGCATGGCCTGCACATTCAGGCCTTTGGCCTCCAGATGCAGGCCGATCGCCTGACCGAGCCAGGCGCGGGCCTCATCTCCGCCCTCCCCCGCTTCCCCGTAGGCATGTAACGGATGGGGAGAGCGACGCGGAGCCTGCTCCCGAAAGAGCGTTTTGACCTGGGAACGAATGGCCTTGTCGAATTTCTCGGCCTGTTCATACTGCAACCAGAAGTCCTTGCTGACGCGCGTCTCCTGCGGCGGCAGCCACTGGCGGTGACGTCCGACCAGGAGATTGAGACGTTCGATCAGCTTCTTGTCCCGAGGGAAGAAGTGGATCGTGCCGATCCCCGGATAGTAGCGCACATCGAAGTAGGAACTGCTTAGACGTTCCCCATGCTTCAAGCGTTGATAGTGCCGGCTGAAAACGTCGACCAACCCGATCGGCGATTCCATCTTGCCATCGAGCATCGCAAACACCCGGTCGAAGTCAGCCAGCAAGCGCCGGCTCTCCCACGGCAACGACATCCGAAAGCCATGATCAGAATGCCCCGGCAGGATAAAGCGGGTCGTCTTGATCCGCATTCCGGCCGTCCGGTGCTTGTCGTTGGACTTCCAACCCATGTAGAACACCGTATTGTCCGAATGGTAGCGCGTGATCGTGTCAAACACCTCACAGGCCATGTCGATCTGGATCTGCCCCTGGTTCTGTGCCAGCCCCAGGAGGAATCCATAGATGTTTTCCGCCGTGAACTCCAGGGCCTTGATCTCCTCAAAGCGCGATTCGATCTCCCGCTGGACGTTCGTCGAGGTCCGGGACAACACCTGGGTTGAACTCAAAATGCCCGCCCAGGCCCGGTCCTTGAGATTGTCATAGCGTTTGGCCAAGTCATTGCGAACACTGTCCGCCGTGATAGGCGTCGAGTAATCGCTCGGCGCATCCCCCCGTCGTTGCGACAAGGTATCCCCCAGCCGTTTGGCATACCGAGAGGCCCGCGCCTCGGCCAGAACCGCTTTGCGCGCCGACTCCACGGCGGCATTGAAGGCCAATACCGCGTTCTCGATGACCGAGTTCGGCAAGCACAGTTCCTGATCGTCCTGACAGTCTTCGGCCAGATCCTCGCCACGGGTTTGATCCCGAATCAGGTCTTCCAGAACTGCATCGGCCAGTTCCGACGCATCGGCTTCCTTGCGCAGATACACCAAGGCGACGTCCACGTCCGCTTGGCGTTCGGCTTCCGGCGTGGAAAACGCGCCTTCGATGAACTCGACCTCACCGTGTTTCTCGATCAACGCGGCCAGCCGCTGGCGATCCCTACAGAAGGGATTACGCACGGTTTCGGCGTTGATGATGGCCACGATCTCACCATCCCAAAGGATGTCCCAGGCTTTCAGGACATGCGCCGCTCCTTGGGCAAAGGGCGGGTTCATGATGATGTGGGAGTAGTGCGCACCGGCGCTGAACTTCAGGAAGTCCACGCCCACAACCTTGAACCCCTCCTCGCGCAAAACGGGGTGTTTGTCCAAGTCGATCTCGATGCAATCGATCGGAACGTCCCGGCTCCAGCTGTGGTATTTGCAGGGAGCGGCTTTAGCCAGATCGCCGTGGCCGGCACTGGGTTCCAGCACCCGCACGAACTCATTTTTGAACTTCGCCCAAGCGCGATCAGCGAGCGATTTCGGGGTCGGGTAGAACTGAAAGTCGTTCACTTTGAGTTTCCTCTCGTCAAGTCCCCAGCGGAAGGCTGAGGTTCGAGAGGAGTTGCGAGGCATGAAAAAACCCCGGCTCCCATGGGGAGCTCGGGGCGTTTTGGATCGGCTCGTGGTCAGGCCTCCTTGAGTTGCGCGGCCTGGCTCCTTGAGCCAGGTTCTCGGAAAAGAAGTCGTTCGCGATGCTCGGCCTGTTTGCCGGCGTTGAAGTAGGACAGCGGACGATGGTAGCCCATGACGCGCGTCCACACTTCGCACGGAGTGCGTTCTTCATCGCGGAGTAGGGGTTGATTGAGGGTCATAAGGGAAGTCATGGTTGAAAATCCTCTTACGCAAACATGGACCCCAGGCTCCGACGTGGAGCCTGTGGCGGAACGTGGCGGGTCAAAAATGTCGAACGCCCGGATCGGGTCGTGACCTTTTGTTGTGCCCAATAGCGCTCACAGACTCGAACAGCCTGCCGGCACAGTTCAGTACCGAACATGGAGATATGGCATTGCTCACGATCAATGCGCAGTTCAGCCGCTAGCCAGGCGTAGGCCTCGGTGCGCGTCAAGCGACCGGTTTTCCAGATCGGATCGAAGACGTCATGCGCCTGGATCCGCGCCTGTCGGGTTTCAGCATCGGCTGGAACTCCCAATGGTTTGGTGGTTCCGGGATGACAGCCGACCCAGGCGTTGCACGGTGCGCACAAATAGAAGTGCCGCTCATGCAGATCGGGACGGAACGGATAGATGAGCGAACCGTCGACCAGCTGAGCCTGTTCGCCGCAGTGCGGACAGAGAACCCTCTGCCCTTTCATTTTTCGTCGCTGTGCCTTGCGCTCGGCTCGTGCGCGCTTGCGTTCGGCGCGCTTGTGCTGCGCGGCCTCATAGGCGACTTGGTTCCTTCGCCGCTGTTTCTTCTTTGCAACACTGGCAATCATGACATTCTCCTGTTCTCAAGGTCTTCCGACGAAATGCCGGACTTCGAGGGGAGTTGTGGGACAAAAAAACCCCGGCTCTCCATGGGAGAGCGCGAGGTGTTGAGTTCAGCCAGCAGTGGCCGCTGGTATCGGTGCGTTGGTGGGGCAGGTCACCAGATTGGCGCGAGAAGCCACCGGCTTTAGCCGTGGGGTACATGACGACATCGAGTGGATCCAGGGGCGTCAGCTGGATCTTCGGGTCGATCTTGTCGGCGCCCATCTAAATCCGGACTTTTTTGCCTCGCAACTCCCCTCGAACCTCGGTATTTCGCCGGGGATAATGCGAGGAACTTGCGATGAAACAGAAAGAACTGCTCCAAATCATTGAGCGGGCGATCAAAGCGCAGGAACACTTCCTGACCGACGTTGCCCAGAATGACAACCCTCAAGTGCACCTGATGGTACAGGTGGTTCGGGGACGTCTGGACGCGCTCAAATGCACGAAAGAGGCCATCGAGGGCAATGTGTTTGCCCTCAAGATCCTGGGCGAAGGAGCGCACCCATGAAGACGAAGTTGATCGGAGTCGACAAGGCTTTCGCCGTGGGTGAAGTTGCTCTACGAGCGTCATGGGGGAAGCGCCATGGCCGGAATCGCTCGTGGCTAGAAACGCGACAGTCATGACCTGTGGCACACGGAGCCCTTTCGACCTTCCCGGTCAGGCGGGCTGAGGCTGGTCAACCCAGCTTGCTCTCACAAACTCCGCCCTTCAGGGCGGGGGAGTTGACGGCAAGACATGCTCTTCCTCGCCGAGGATGAGCTTGGCCTTTCCTGACTCAACCAGCCCCAACGGTCACTGACTGTTGGGGCTTTTTCGTGCGATGCCGCCGAAAAAACGCCGCAAGCTTGCAGCGCACATCCAATCCGCGCTGTTATCGCCGTCGACGTAGGCGGCGAATACGTCCCCGAACGGGGGCGATTCGACCACCACCAGCGGAGTTTCTGTGAGGTCCGCCCGAACGGAGTTAAATACTCAAGCTTTGGGCTGATGAAAGAATGATGTCTTTTTAAGAATTCCTGATTAGTTACGAAGCTCAGCACATTCACGCTCACTGTAATTCATTGTTTTTATGAAATTATTTTCAGCCATCTGAGTTTGTGCCAGGTACGCTGGTCGTCTGCGCTGACTTGGAGGCCGCGCTTAGGTGGTCAGAGATTGACCGGGCAAGAGAAAACAAAAACTTGGCCTGAGAGTTCTCGCACCGCAGTGCTGAGCTTCGTAACTAATCAGGTAATTTTTTAACTGGCGGAAGCAGGCGCAAATATCTATCCATTAGATAGCTTTTTGTTAGCTACTTGACATCCTCCCCGCCCTAAAGGGCGGGGTTTTACGGCGCACTGGATAAAACATTTGATTAAACCAAGAGTGTTCCCCGCGTGCGCGGGGATGAATAGAAAACCCCCATCAGTCACAGACCGATGGGGGTTGTTTTTATGCGGCCAACTTGGGCCGCAGATTGTCGTTTACGTCGCCGTTCTTTGGAGCGCGATCGATGGCCGGGATCCCCAGGCGTTCACAGGCGGCCAGAATCCGGGTCGTGGCATTCTGCCCGGCTTTGTCGGGATCCAGGCACACGAGAACCCGACTGGCTCCAGCGAACCATTCGGGTCGCCAGACCGAAGCGCCAGGCAGGCCGATGATGTCGCCCTTGAACCCGAGGGCCACGAGCGACAGTAAATCTACGGCGCCCTCGACGACCGCCAATCGGGAATCCTCCCCAGCCCAATACCAAGGTCGACTGGCCGATCCATACCGGATCGCTTTGCGCTCACCGTTGTTCGGTTTACGGCACAGCCGA